>JAJYIJ010000075.1 GCA_021790135.1 bacterium
TACTTGGCGACACCGGAACTCAAAAAAATTTTTCTCAATATTGTTCGTGAGGATCTGATGTCTCTTTTGCCAACTATTTCCGCACCAACGCTTTTGCTCTGGGGAGAAAAAGACACGGCTACGCCGTTGAGCCTCGGTCAAGAGATGGCCAAGGCATTGCCGAATAGTCGCCTCGTGATTTTTTCGGGTGCCGGTCATTTTAGCTTTCTTGATCGGCCGGAAGAATTTTGTGCCGAAATTCGTCGTTTTGTTGTATGATTATTTTTTTAAAACGAATCATTGAACGTCCTTTATATTTTCTCCAGCTGGAGAATTATGAACTGTTGCGCTATTGGCGGTTGCTATTCAAGAAAATGACTCATCCAGGGACAACCGTTTGGCGGCAAGATTTGGTTTGGACTGCAAAAATGAGAGCTGTCTTCATACTGTCCATTGTGTTTCAAGCTTTGGCTGCCTCAGCAATTGCTGCGGCGACCGCGTGGTGGCTCGGCCTCGTTTGTTTTCTGTTGTTCTTTTTGTTTTTGCCGATTTTTATTACGTTGGGGTGCATTATTTTGTGGCCAATTGATTTGCTTTTTAAATCTATTATTATTAATCGTGCTCGTAGAAAATTAGGCGACTTACCTGAGCTTAAAATCGTCGCGGTGGCGGGGAGTTATGGAAAAACAACCATGAAAGAGGCCTTGGACGCCGTTTTGGCGGCAAAATATAAAACTTTGGTCACGCCGGAAAATATTAATACGCCCCTTGGCATTGCTCGTTTGATTTTAAAGAAGTTAGATGCCGATACACACATTTTTATCGTGGAGATGGGAGAATATTACCGTGGCGACATTCGGGTTATTTGCCGCCTTGTTCGACCGGATGTGGCGGTTGTCACCGGTATTAATGAGGCCCATCTCGAGCGCCTTAAGAATTTAGGTACGACGACCGCGACAATTTTTGAAGTGGTAGAAAATGCCAATCCGAATGCTTTGGTTGTTTTGAACGCCGACGACGTGATCGTCCACCAAAAGGCCGATCAGTTTTTGGGTGGTCGGCCAGCCGTTTGGTATAGCGCTCGAAGTACTCAACCCTGCGCTTTTCAGATTGTGAACTCAAGTTTTGATCCTAATGGGGGTGGTCAGCAGTTTGATATACTGGAAAAGGAAAATCTTGTTGGCCATTTTTCCGTGTCGCTTCTGGCCGAATATGCAGCTGGCGTGGCGGTGGCAAGTTTGATTGTCGGTCGTCATTTCAATATTGAAGTCGAGAAATGTACCCGCGCTTTGGCCGTTCTTAAATCGGTGCCGCACCGATTGCAGCTATTGCGTTCGCCGTCCGATGTGCTTGTTGTTGATGACAGTTATAATGGCAACCCCAGTGGCGTGGCGGAAGCGATTAAGGTGCTGGCTAAATTTAAAGATCGCCGGAAAATATTTTTGACACCAGGGCTCGTTGAAATGGGATTACGGAGCGAAACAGTTCACAAAAAAATTGGAGAGGAATTGGCAGAGGTGGCCAATCTTGTTATTTTGATTAAAAATAGTGTCACCCCAATAATTGCCGAGAGTCTCATCGCTAAGGGTTTTGCTAAAGAATCAATTTTGTGGTTTAATACCGCACCTGAAGCGCATCAAGCGCTGGCCACTATTCTTAAACCGCACGATGTCATTCTTTTTCAGAATGATTGGGGCGATAATTATTTATAAAAGAGTATATGCAGACGATTGGCGTTTTTTTTGGCAGCCGCAGCCCAGAGCATGATATTTCCATTATTACTGGCGAATTTGTTATTGCCGAATTAAAAAAATTGGGTTATCCCGTCGTGCCGATTTATCTCGGTAAAAAAGGGGAGTGGTATGTGTCTGAGACATTAGGAAAACTTGCTTTTTTTACGCAGCCTAATTTTGAGGTGGAGCTTGGTAAAAATAATTTTGAAAAATATTTTTTAGATTTGGAAACTTCTCATGGCAAGTTGGTTTTTCGTCGCAAAGGCATCACGGGCCGGGAAGTCGTGGTGGATATTGCTTTTCCGGCCCTGCATGGTGCGAATGGAGAGGATGGAACGATTCAGGGATTATTCGAGTTGTTGGACGTGCCCTACATCGGCTGCGGAGTGCCAGCTTCGGCCATCGCAATGGATAAAGTTTTGACGAAAGAGCTGTATACCGCTGCCGGCATTGCCACGACGCCCTTTATATATTTTTCCCGCTCCGACTGGAATAAAAAAAGAGAGGCACTTTTAGCGGATATGCAGGCAAAATTACAGGGTGCACTCTTTGTCAAACCGCCACATTTAGGATCCTCAATCGGCATTGCCAAAGTGAAGGCCAACGATGTCGCGACGCTCGAGGAAAAAATTGATGTGGCGCTGCATTATGATGATACGGTTTTAATTGAAGAGGCGGTCGAAAATGTGATGGATCTCACCTGTGCAGTCTTAGAAAATAGTGAAAACGAATTGACGGCGTCACTAGTGCAGGAATCGGCATTTCAGAGTGATTTGTTTGACTTTGCCGGTAAATATTTAAACGAAGGAGGGGCGCAGTTAGGCAAGGATGAGCAAAATATCATTATTCCTGCCCGACTGAGCGAAGAAATTACGAATCAAATTCAGACAAACGCCAAAACAATTTTTCGTTTGGTGGGCGCTTCGGGAATCGCGCGCATTGATTTTCTTTTTGATCGCAAAACTGAGAAATTGTACGCTAATGAGGTTAATCCTTTGCCCGGCACTTTGTATCACCACCTTTGGAAAGCGAGCGGTTTTGAAATTGGTGATGTTATCAAACAACTGTTTGCTTGTGCTCTCGCGCGTCAGACAAAAAAGAAAGAAACAATTTCTACGTTTGCTTCAAGTGTTCTTCAAGAGGCAGGCTCTTTAAAATTGTGGCGCAAACAAAATTAAAAAATTCTACTTTCCTCCGCGATGAAATTTTCGATGCACATCGCGGAGTTTTTTATTGGTGACATGCGTATAGATCTGCGTCGTGACAATATTTTTGTGTCCAAGAAGCTCTTGTACCGAACGCATATCAGCGCCCTGGTCTAAAAGGTCGGTGGCAAAGCTATGACGCAAGGTGTGTGGTGTGGCGTCGACGGGCAAGCCTGCCATGGCAGTATAATGTCGGACTAATCGTTCTACCGAGCGAGGCGTTAAGCGATGTTCCTCACCGCCAATTTTCCCTGGACGGTAATTGATAAAAAGGGGAGTTAGAAGGTCATTTTGTCTTTTCATCAGATATTGGGCCAGCCATTGCAAGGCCCGCTCCGAAAAATATACGGTTCGAGTGGCTCCGCCCTTACCGCTGATGCTGAGTTCTAGTTCGGTCATTTTTTTCTTGATTATATTTTGGCGATCAAATAGCCGTATATTAAGCGACGTTAACTCTGACACCCGCATGCCGGTAGAGAAGAGGACTTCTAAAATTGTTCGATCGCGCAGTCCTTCGGTTGTGGTTGTGTCAGGCATTGCCAGGAGCTTTTCGACCTGCTCATACGTTAGAAATTTAATTGCTTTATCTTTGTCGGTTAATTTTGGAAGTTTGACTTTATCCGACGGCAAACTTTGAATGTCGCGTTCAGCAAAATAAGCCAACAGATTACGCAAAGCGATAAGATAGTAGTTTTGGGTCGTTTTTTTGATGTAACGGCCTTTGGCGTCTTTTTTGCGTGAAAGATAGAGGCGGTAGTTCCATACGTGCTCCTGGTTCAATTCGTGCGGTTTGAGGGCGGAGAGTCCATTAGCCTGCAGCCAGTCTTTAAACATTTTTAAAAAATTATGGTAGTTGCGGCTCGTGGTTGGACTGAGACCTTTTTCAACTTCACAATAATCCAAAAAAGGGGCAATGTGCTTGATAATAGGCAGGGCGGATCGTTGCATGTTTAAAGGGTTAAAAAGGATATATTATGTCGCTTAATCTATGTTATACGACGTTAACTACTATTCTAACATAATCCCGGGGGCTTTGCAAAAAGTCTATATTTTTCTTTTCTCCCCCATTATTTCCAAAAAACGCGACTACCGTAGCGGAGATCAATATATTCTTTGGGTTTATTGCCAGCTAAGACTACTGCGGCATTTTGCAGTTGCTCTTGGATGTCATTTGTTGGTTGGATAAGTAGTCGCCACGGTTTATTCGTTACCACAATACAACCGGCAGTTGAGTCTGTTATAATAAAATATTTAATTTTGGCTATGTTGCTTTCTTGCAACGCGTTATAAAAACCCACTATCCCCTGCACGAATTGAGGACTCATTACAGATTGTTTAATGGCGATCTGCGTATCACCTTGGTAATAGATAATTGGCAGGTTACCATAGTCCTTGGTTAGCTCAGAAATGTCAGGAACATGTTCAATGCTTGTGGTGGTCGAGTTTACAAAAAAACTTGAACTGGTGACTTCAGTTGATGTGTTCGCAATATCTAAACTTGAGGTTGGAATAACATGCACCAGTGATGACACCTCAAATTGAGGTATAGTAGGCAAGCCATTAGTGGAAGAAGCTGAGACAACGACAAATTCGCTTGATGTTGTAGCGCGGAGAAATTGCAGTGCTGTCCCCTTGCTATCGATAAGATAGTAGGCTGAGCCGTTGTCAAAGATTGCAGAAGAAATTTTTTCTTGGATGTTAATTTTAATTGTATTTGGAAATATTTTTGTTACGTCGACGCCGTTAATAGAAAAATTATTT
>JAJYIJ010000076.1 GCA_021790135.1 bacterium
AATAATCGTCTGATCAACCGAGTTTACTGATTTCAGTTGGGAATTAAAGGTAAAACCATATTTCTTATCGGCGGGAAAAGAAAGATAATACGCGGCGGCGGCGTCATCTAAGTTGACAACCGCTACTTTCGGGACAGCCTTACCGCCGATTACTTTGCGTTTGGAACGGCTCAGCTCCCGAAACAACTTACCCTTGTCGCGACGAAGATTCTCCACTCCGCCGTGCCGCTCGGAATGTTCTGTGCCGAGATTGGTAAAAACAGCGACATCATAATTAAGACCGATATGCCGATACTGTAATATGCCTTCTGACGAAGTTTCGACAACGGCATACTGACAGCCGGCAGCAACCATTTCTTGCAGCATTTTTTGAATCTGCCCACGGCCAAGCATCGTCATCTTTTTATCATTTAGCCAGCGTCTATTGCCGATTTGAAATTCTACGGTTGATAACAGACCAACTTTGTTGCCAGCCGCTTCCAAAACTGAGGCGATCAAACGGCAGGTCGTGGATTTTCCTTTGGTGCCCGTGACGCCAATAACAACAAGCCGTCGGCTCGGCCGGCCATAAAAAAAATAGGCAGCATAAGCCAACAAAAAATGGGCAAATGATTTTAATGTTGATCGTTTCATAATTTGAAGAGTCCCCTCACCTATTTCTATTTTTGACGCGCCGCCAAGCTCACCTCGTACTGCACTTGCTCCAACTTCAGAAGCGCCTGTTTAGCCTGATCAAATTTTTGCCGGTTATACCCAGTAAGATCCATGTCCACGAGCTCAGCAATGATGACTTCGGCAGCCGCATAGCATTTTTTTACTTCAGGAAAATTTCGAGCAGTCGCGCACTTGATGGCATAGCGGTAGAGTTCTCCCGGGACATCACAAAGACCGCCGACCAGTGTGTTCGGGTCAATCGCAAGACCATCAATTTTTCCAATCACCCTACCCGTCAGATACTGAGCAAAGAGACTGGCTTCAGTGAATTCTTCCAGGGCAGCGCGATAGGAACCCTCGCGAAACAAGTCCGGCTCGTCTTTGTAGGCCTTGAGGAGACTTTTAAGCGATTTTTCAGCCGATTGCAATAATTCGCCCCCTGTTTTTTTATCATCGCGCTGAAAAGCAAAGATGGCTTTTTTAGCCAACTGTTGAGCGTCACCGGCGATTTTGATGACTTCTCGACGCTTCTTGGCATAGCCAAGTAGCTTTTTTCTGATTTCTCCTAAATATTTTTTATCGAGCATAGAAATTTTGCTTTGTCCACTTGATTTTTTCATTATGATAGTATATCATTATTTGAGTCTGACGTCTACAGAATTATTGGGTCGGTAGCTCAGCCGGTAGAGCAGCTCCCTTTTAAGGAGAAGGTCCTGGGTTCGATCCCCAGCCGACCCACAAACAAAACCCTATCATAGTGGGTTTTTTGTTTTATATAAGGGTTTGATTTGTCTTTCTTTGCTTTCGATAGTAGAATAAGCGACGGTATGCCAATAATCATTTTAGCCATTATTTTCTGTCTAACGGCCATTATTATCGGCCGCGGCAAAGGCCTCCGAGCGGTGATTTCTCTTGCGCTTAGCGTTTTTATTATTGCGGAGATTTTCATTCCGCTCATGATTCATGGCACGCCGCCGGTGATTGCCGGGCTCTCGGCCGCGGTGCCAATCGTTGTTTTGATCGTCTATATTACAGAAGGCTTTAACCGACGCTCGCATTTGTCGCTTCTCGCTATTGCTTTGACCGCCCTTCTGGTTCTGCCAATGACTTGGCTCACCATGCGCGCCAGCAACCTCAGCGGTCTTAACTCCGAAGAAGTCTATTACGTTGCCAATTTGATTAACCCGTTTGCTTTGGCTTTTACCGGCATTATGATTGGCACGATTGCCATCGTTTCGGAGGTGGTGATCACCCAAATTTCCACGGTTGAGCAACTTTTCGAGGCTAATTCGAAGCTCTCGAATACGCAAGCCTATTCCCAGGCCCTGGCCGTCGGCGAAGCGCATCTGAGTGCGGTCATCAACACTCTTTTTCTGATTTATTTGAGCACGGCTCTTCCCCTTGTTCTGCTCGTTGTTGAAAGAACATTTGTTTTGAACACTCTTTTCAACAGCGAACCGGTGATGTCCGAAATTATTCGTACCCTGGCCGGCGCGATTGCGGTCGTTATTTCGATTCCTATTTCAACGGCCCTTGGCATCTGGCTCATACCAAAAAACGAAAAAGAAGAAGATGCTAAAAACGACGCCCAACAAGCGAGTCGATAAGGCGGACTATTTTCTGTGGAGCGGTCGTCGGCAAAAGCTCGTGCAAGGTGAGGCCAATTTTTTTTCGCTTGTCGTGATTATTCATTAATTCTTTTATCATTTGCGCCAGTTGAAGTCCGCTCGTGGTCATCTTCGGAATGGTGATAACCCCGCCTTTCTCGGCAAAAAATTTGACGTTGTCCTCTTGATGCGTGCCATACATTGGAATAATGATCGCCGCTTTCGATAAACTCGCCAATTCGGTCAAGGTCGAAAAACCAGCCCGCGCCACCACCAGATCGGCGCTGGCATACGCATCTTTCATTTCTTCAGTCAAAAAATCATAGCGATGGTAATTGGAAAAAACGGTTGCTTCACTGTCTGCCATCTGTCGAGGACGCTCTTTGCCGCTCAAATGAATAACATGCCAATCGCGGGGCAGTTGCGGCATGGCCTCCAGAATCAATTGGTTAATTGTGGTCGATCCGGTGCCCCCACCAAGCGCGAAAATAACGCACGCTTTGGCAGGAATTCCGAAGTGTTGACGCGCCTCTTCCGGATTGGCTGCAGTCAAATCACGACATGGGTTACCGATCCACTCCGTGCGTTTTTTGGGCAAACGCTTCGACGTTACTTCAAGCGCCGTTGTTATCTTTTTCGCAAACGGCACCATCAGCTTATTCGCGAGGCCCGGGCGCACGTCTTGCTGGTGCACCCAGCTCGGCACGGCTAGAAGCCAACCCGCGATATGCAAAGGAACACTCACAAATCCGCCGGCCGATATCAAAAGCCGCGGCCGTTCACGCATGATAATGCTGAATGACTGTAAAAAAGCGATGCAAATTTTAAAAAGATCAATTACATTCAAAAAAGAAAAATAGCGGCGCCATTTTCCGGCGCCGATCGCAATAAAGCGCAAGCCGGCTTCTTCTACGACTTGGCGTTCCGGCCCTTTTTTTGTACCGACCCAAACAAACTCGGTGTCAGGATATTTTTTTTTGTATGCTTCAACAACGGCTAAAAGAGGAATAACCGGTCCGAGCGTCGCGCCGCCCGATAGAATTATTTTCATAGAACCTAATAATCCCGAAGTTTTGAAACGATGTCAGTATGCTGAATTTTTTCCAAAGCCTTGGCCTCAATCTGGCGGATACGTTCGCGCGTAACGCCGAATTCCTGGCCGACTTCTTCAAGCGTATGGGTGACCCCGTCGACCAGACCAAAGCGCATTTCCAAAATTTTCTGTTCACGGGGCTGCAAATCTTTGATGGCCTGGGTGACATAGTCACGTAGTATCTGCAAACCGGCCGCGCGATCAGGGGAAACATTTTTGACGTCTTCGATAAAATCGGACAGCTGCGTGTCCTCATCTTCGTCACCGATCGGTACCTCGAGCGACATCGTGTCTTGAGAAATTTTAATAATATGCTGGATTTTGCTTACTTCCTCCCCCATTTCAGCGGCTAACTCCTCTGGGGTCGGATCACGGCCAAGATCCTGTAGCAGTCGGCGTTGCACTTGTTGGAAACGATTGATAGTTTCCACCATGTGAACGGGAATACGGATCGTGCGCGACTGGTCAGCCAGAGCGCGCGTGATGGCCTGGCGTATCCACCAGGTTGCATAGGTAGAAAATTTATAGCCTTTCCGGTAATCAAATTTTTTAACCGCTCGGAATAAACCGATGTTTCCCTCTTGGATGAGATCAAGCAAGGACAGGCTCTTTCCAACGAATTTTTTAGCAATTGAAACTACCAGACGCAAGTTCGCTTCAATCAGTTTTCTCTCAGCCGCCTTATCGCCACGTTCCTTGCGTTTGGCCAGGGATACTTCTTCCTCTCCGGTCAAAAGCGGGATTTTGCCGATTTCGCGCAGATACATCTGGATAGAGTCGGAGGAAATTTGTCCCAAGTCAAAGGGCGTTTCCATGTCGGGCTGTTCACCCTGAAATTGTTTTAAAACTTCGGCCTGTGCCTTTTTCGTGCCGAGCAAAGCGCCGGCGCCCTCCACAATGCTGACGCCATTTCTTTCCGCCAACTCTAAAAATCCTTCATAGATATCAAGATACCGCTCCGGCCGAGGAAGGGTTTGCAATAATTCGACTTCCGTAATAAAACCACGGTTCCGGCCTTTTTTTATTAAGGCCCACAATTCTTCTTTGGTCGGCTCCTTTACCTCTACCTCCTCAACGGGAACAACCATCTTCACCGCCTTTTTCTTTGATTTTAAAACCTGGCGGGTCT
>JAJYIJ010000077.1 GCA_021790135.1 bacterium
ATTTGTTTTCCGTTTTTCTGTGGCAGCGTATAGATAAGATGTTCCCCGCTCGGGGAAAGTGAAAAGGAAGTTTCCACGTTGGCTTCGAGAAGTTGCGCTGAAGTTTTTTTAAACAAGGTGATATTTTTAATGTACGTAGTTTGACGCATGTTAACGCTGATATTTTTTTGCCAATCATAATAGCCTGGAGCGGAAAGGTTAAGAAGATATTGGTGCGGGGTAATATTTTTAAGCTCAATCGGAAGTGAACCGGCTAGTCTGAGGCCATCGAGATAGACGCTTGCGTTAGCTGGTTTGATATCGATGCTGAGGCTGCCTGTCTCGCGGAGCAACCCGTTTTTAAAGTCATAACGAAAGCCAGCCGTATATAAAATGATCCCGGGGGCAATAATAAAAAAAGTGGCCACAAACAATAAAAAAATTGCGCGTCGAATCGGCCGCCGTAAAATTGCTCCAGGATATTCCATATTGCTTTTAGGTTTAAAAGCGTGTATACTATAGCAGCTAACCTAGTACTAATCAATATCGGCTTTTTTTGCGTATGCCGTACGCTACTATCCACGGTGGAAAAAAGTTACATGGAAGTATTGCGACTCAATCGACCAAAAATTCGGCCATGTCGATATTGTTTGCTGCACTTTTGATTAAAGGGAAGGTAACGTTGCGTGACGTGCCGGCGATTAATGACGTGCGCAAAGTAATTACCTTGCTTCGGAGTATCGGTGTCCAAGTGGATGAAAAGGGAAAAGGAGAAGTGGCGGTTGATGCTTCGGGAGAAATCAAGATTGGCAATCTCGATAAACGTGCTTCGGAGTCGTTGCGCTCCAGTTTATTTTTGTTTGGCGCTTTGGCGGCGCGGGAAAAAACTTATCGAGTCTATCGTTCGGGTGGCTGCCATTTGGGCGAACGTACTGTCCGCCCGCATCTGTTCGCTTTGCAAAAATTAGGTGTTTCAATCGTTACTAAGGCCGGTTATTACCAAGTGACGAATCATCCGCTCCAGGCAGCGGATATCGTGATGTATGAATCAGGGGATACGACAACGGAAAATGCAATCATGGCGGCAGCACTGGCTCCCGGGACGACAACTATCACGATGGCCTCAGCGAATTATCAGGTGCAGGATTTATGTTATTTTTTAGTGAAGGCAGGGGCGAAAATCAAGGGAATCGGAACTACCACGCTTGTCATTACCGGTGTGAAAAAATTGCACAGCGTCGAGGAGTATCCCATAATGCCAGACCCTATCGTTTCAATGACGCTCTTGTCGGCCGCGATCACTACCCATTCGATGTTGACGGTCACCAATTGTCCGCTTGAGTTTTTAGCTTTGGAATTATGCAAACTGGAAGTGATGGGGCAGAAGTTTGCCGTCACCAATCGTCGCAAGTCTAAAAATGGCCACTTCAAGGTTGCCGATATTACAGTATCTCCCAGTGTTTTGAAAGCGTTGCCTGATAAAATATATGGTCGGCCATTTCCGGGTTTGAATATCGACAATTTGCCTCTTTTTGTGCCAATTCTCACGCAGGCGAAAGGGCGGACGCTCGTTCACGATTGGGCTTATGAGAATCGAGCCGTATACAGTTTGGATCTGCAGAAATTAGGCGCGCGGGTTGTGTTGCTCGACGCGCATCGTTTGTGGGTCGAAGGGCCGACGAAGTTCACTGCCGGCGAACTCATGTGCCCGCCAGCTCTTCGGCCAGCAGTTAATGTTTTGATTTGTATGCTTGCCGCCAAGGGAACATCGATCCTGCGTAATACGCAAGTAATCGATCGCGGCTATGAAAATTTGTACGCTCTCCTGAGTGCTGCTGGTGCCGAGATTACCATCCAACCTGATTAATTTTTTTTACAAATTATGGATCAGAATTCTCCGATACGCTTTCGCGCTTCCCGCTATATCGGGACATATTTAAGCGTTGTTTTGATTATTGTTGTCTTCGGAACCGGCATCATGGTCGGTCAGTTTTTTAATTTCAAAAAGGCGTCACCCTTGGCGCAAGCTTACGGAACCAGCGACGCGACGGATACGGCTGCGATTGTTGGCATTGACCGTTCAATCGACCACTCAAAACAAGTTAGTTTCGATGAATTCTGGCAGGTGTGGGATACCATCCACTCGAAGTACGTCAAACAACCGGTGCAAGATTCTGATTTATTTTATGGTTCAATCGAAGGAATGGTCGCTGGTTTAGGTGATCCCTACTCAGTCTATTTTCCACCGACGGCGGCTAGCGAGTTTGAAAAGAGTCTTTCTGGTCAATTGAATGGAATTGGGGCGGAGATTGGTATTAAAAATAATGATTTAGTTGTCATTGCCCCCCTGCCTGGAACACCGGCTGCTGAGGCCGGGCTCCGGCCTGGTGATCATATTGTGGCAATTGATGGGCTGTCAACACTCGGCATGGACGTGGATACGGCAGTCGCGGATATCCGAGGTCCGGCAACCAGCTCCGTAAAATTGACGATTATGCGCGATGGTTGGGAAAAAGCAAAAGATATTAGTATTCACCGCGCCGCGATCAATGTGCCTTCTGTTCTGTTCAGCATGAAGTCGGGGAATGTGGCGTACATCCAGGTGTTGCAGTTCAATCAAGACACAGTGTCGCAGTTTAATACCGCGGTGGCGCAGCTCAAAGCCGATCACGCCAAAAGTATTATTCTTGATTTGCGCGACAACCCAGGAGGCCTGCTCGATGCCGCGATTGCGATGGCAAGCGAATGGATCCCGCAAGGCGAGATTGTGAGCGAACGATTTAACTCCGGCCAGGAAACAAACCACGAGACTGAAGGCCAACACCGTTTGGTCGGAATACCAACCGTGGTGCTGGTGAATGGCGGTTCGGCCTCAGCAGCAGAAATCGTTTCTGGTGCACTACAAGATCATAAAGCGGCGACCGTTGTTGGTGAGCAGACTTTCGGCAAGGGGTCAGTCCAGGATTTCGAACAGTTCCCCGATGGTTCGGCGCTGAAGGTAACTGTTGCTGAGTGGTATACGCCCAATGGCCATAATATAAACAAGAAAGGTATAACGCCAGACGTTTCGGTTAAAGAAGATTTCAATAAAGAAAAAGTTGGTCAGGATGTGATGATTGACAAAGCCTACCAGCTATTCGGCATTCCGACGAGCACACTTTCTTCGGCAGGGTCAGGCAAATAAAGTTGTTCATCAAAAAAACCTCCGCTATCAACGGAGATTTTTTTATATTTTTGTTATACCCGCTCCAGCCAATGTTTGTCGGTTTCGACTTCGAGTTCGAGGAAGATTTTTTTGTTCGTTGCCTGTTCCAATTCTTTGCGGGCAGCGATGCCTATTTCCTTAATTGCCCGTCCGTGCGCTCCAATGATCATATTTTTATAGCGGCTGTCATACGTATAAATGGTAGCCTTAATCACGACAACGTCATCTTTATTTTCGATTGATTTAACCTCGACATGCGTGGTATAGGGGACTTCTTTGCGCAACGCTAAAAAAATTTTTTCACGTATAATCTCCGCTACCCAAAATTCTTTCGGAATATTTGTCAATTGTTCTGGGGGGTAGAGCGGTTCGCCAATTGGAAGCAAGCTGAATACCTTATCGATAAGCGGCTGGATGTGGCGATTTTTGATGGCCGAAACTTGAAAGGTGCCGGCAAAGTCCTCGCCGAGCGCCACGTAGTCTTCGAGAAATTCATTTTCTTTTTCCGGCCGATCACATTTGTTGATGACAAGCAGTTTGGGAACACTGGCGTGGCGTAGCAGCGAAAGAACAAACCGTTCCTCAGCGCCGATGGGTTTGGCCGGATCAACCACATAAAGGATGAGATCAATGTCCTGAAGAGCGTCTTTAACTTGTTCGCTTAATTGTCCCGAGAGATGACTGTGTTGTTCTTTAAAGACGCCGGGTGTGTCAACAAAAACAACTTGTCCTTCGGGACGGTTAAGAACGCCGTGGATTGTGTTTCGGGTAGTCTGCGGCTTGCTCGAAACCGCCGCGATTTTGGTGCCGATAATAGTGTTGAGCAACGTTGATTTGCCAACATTTGATCGGCCGATGAGCGTGACAAGCCCGGATTTACGATTTTCTGTGTTTGCACTTTCTTTCGTTTGTTTTTTTGGCATAATGGAATGGTAGCAATGGACGGATTGGTGCGTCCTTGGCTAATTCTTTGGCTTATAGTATACTAAAGCAGTATTTAAGTCAAAGTGTCGGTTATGAAAGTGATACTTCTACAAGCGGTTTCCGGTCTGGGAAAGATGGACGATATCAAGGAAGTGGCAGAAGGTTATGCCCGCAATTTTTTATTTCCTCGTCATTTGGCCGTCCCGGCTTCAGGTAAGGCCGTGAAAGAGCTAGGTGACCGCCACCACCGGGAGCAGCGCCAGGCCGAGCAAGATCTCGTTGAGCAACAAAACGCGGCCGAGCGTTTGGATCGCCGAGA
>JAJYIJ010000078.1 GCA_021790135.1 bacterium
CCCATCGCCGGGGCGGTGTCGCGACGGCTGGGCTCCACAATGAACTGTTCGCGCGGCAAAGCCGGGAACAGCCGGCGCAGTGGCGCGAGCAGGTCAGCCGTCACCGAAAAAAAGATATGCTTTTTACCATATCTTTTTACAAAACGCTGATAGGTTTCTTTGATGAGGGGTTGCTTGCTGATCATGGGGAAAAACTGCTTCGGATTATTTTTCCGCCCCAAAGGCCACAGTCGCGTCCCCACCCCACCGGATAAAATAACGATGTTCATACGACGTGTTTAGTGAATAAACTTAAAAAAATACGACGAAACAATAAAAAGCAATGGCAGTCACCAATGCCGCCACACTTAAACCGCCGATCGTATCAAAAGGATAATGCACGCCGGCATAGACCCGACCAAAACTCACCCACAAAGCTAAGACCGCGAGCATCTCCATTCCTGGCAGGGCAAACAAAAATGCCAAGCCAAAAATTAACCAGGCTACCATCGCGTGATCAGACGGAAAAGATTTCCAACTCATTAAGGGGTTAAAAAGAAGTTTACTGCCGAGAATTGTAACATGCGGACGCGGTTCATTAACCGCGATGCCAATCGCCAAATCAATCAGCCATCCAATACCAACACCTGCCGCTAAAAAAAACCACTCCCATATGACAATCCGCCACTGCCCACCGGCTGCCAACCACACAGCGGCCGCATACCAACCGAGCATTGCCGGCAGAACCCATTCGGCGCCCGCTCGTCCAAAAGCATCAAGCCACCGGTTGCGGCCAACTAATTTATTGATTGCTAAAAAAAGACGTTGGTTCCAACTAAACATAGCGAGCCTATTGTATCAAGGAAATAACAAGCTGGCAACTATCATAAGAAAAAAAATACGAAAGCAATTTAGCTAAAAACAGAACAGGGGGCAAGAGGGTATACCCTTGAATAAAAGGGAAAATTTTGGTATAGTGAGCCACAAGCCGCGCCTGTAGCTCAGTTGGTTAGAGCACTGGTCTTATAAGCCGGTGGTCGATGGTTCAAGTCCATCCAGGCGCACTATGACCGAAAAAAAATACATCGTAAAAAATAGCCCCCAGAATGCCCGTCTGGATATTTTTCTATCGGAAAAATTGGACACCTCCCGTTCACAAGCGCAAAAAATGATTAATGACAAAAAAATAATGATAAATGGTAAAGAACCGCGCACGGCAGGACTAAGAGTAAAAGAAGGAGACACAGTTGTCGTTGCGACCCCGACTTTACGTCGGGGAGAGGAACCCCTGTCTGGACGCTTTAGGGCGGAGACTCCTGCCTCTGCACTCGGAATGACAAAGCTGGCACCAGTCGTCATCACCGAAACTGCGGACTATCTTGTCATCGAGAAACCATCAGGGCTGCTTGTCCACCCCACGCAAGCGAATGAAAAAAACACTTTGGCCGACTGGCTACTAAAAAAATATCCAAAAATAAAAAACATTGGCGACAATCCCAAAATACGGCCTGGCATTGTTCATCGCCTCGACAAGGAAGCCTCCGGTCTCATGGTGGTAGCCAAATCGCAAAAAATGTTTGATCTGCTCAAGGAACAATTTAAAAAACGGACCGTGGAAAAAGAGTACTTCGCCCTCGCCCATGGTAAAATCGCCAAAGACTGGGATGAAATCACTTTCCCTATCGCCCGCAGCGAAAATTTTGAACGAATGGCCGCTCGCCCGCTTCGTTTAGATCTTTCTTCAAACAATCAGCCACCGCTATTTTTAAAAGAAGAAGGCGCCGTCGCCCTTGATAATGATACCGTTGAAGAACGTTTGCCGGCTGCCAAAGCCGCTCACACTGAGTTTTTTGTTGAAAAACGATTCGTCAACTTCACGCTCCTACGCGTTATTCTGCACACTGGTCGCATGCACCAAATCCGCGTCCACTTGTTCGCCTATAACCATCCGCTCGTTGGCGATCCGCTCTATTTTCAGAAAAAACAAAAAAGAACCTGGGACGAAAAATGCGGACGACTGTTTTTGCATTCCATCAAACTCTGCTTCAATGATTTGGAAGGGAACAAAAAATGTTTCGAGTCGCCCTTACCAAAAGAATTAAAAAAATTTTTAGAATTAGTTTCCTGACGTATGGGTTCCCTCGTTATCATTTCTTCCCCATCCGGCGGCGGAAAGGATTCCGTCATCAACGCGCTCTTACAACGCATCCCGAAGAGTACGCGTGTTATCACCACGACCAGCCGACCGCCGCGGCCAGGCAATGAAAACGGCGTTGATTATTTTTTTATTTCGAAAGATGAATTCGAACGCCGAATCGCTGCCAGCAATTTTTTGGAATATAATTTTTACGCCGGTAACTACTATGGCGAAGAGAAACAAGAAGTCGAAAAAAAACTTTCCAGTTATGCTATCGTCTTCACCCAAATCGACGTCAACGGCAAACACCACCTTGATGCGTTGAACTTTCCCCATCTTTCGATTTTTCTGGTTCCAGAAAATCTCGATGTTCTACGAAAACGTATCGCAAAACGTGGCGGCATCACCGCGGCGGGGATTGAAGAGCGCCTTGCCATCGCCCGCCGAGAAATTGCCAATTCTAAAGATTACGACTATCGCATCACCAACGTTGAAGGGAAACTGTCCGAAACTATCGAAACTATCGCCAAAATCATTGAAAAATACCAACAAAAAACGGAAACGCTTGACAAAAAAGCAAAAAATGGCTAGAATAGCACCACTTTATTTTGCTTTATTTATATGGCTGAAGAACAACAGACCCTTACCGTGCAGTATAAACCGGGCATGGTTGTAAAGGTTCATCAAAAAATCAAAGAACAGAACGCCAAAGGCGAAGAAAAAGAACGCATTCAAATTTTCGAAGGCACCATTCTGGCTGTGCGCCATGGCAGTGAACCGGGAGCGACTATTACCGTCCGCAAGGTTTCTGACGGGGTCGGCGTCGAACGTATTTTCCCTGTTCACGCGCCAGCAGTCGCCAAAATCGAAGTTGTAAAACAATACGCCGTCCGCCGCGCTCGTCTTGATTATCTTAAGCAGAGTGACTTCAAGCGAAAACTAAAAGAAAAGAAAGTAGCGTAAATTTCAAAATAGATAAAAGCCTCCCATCAGGGAGGTTTTTTTATCCCAATTCATTTGGCATCGCCCGCCTTCGCGGTGATGACAAGCTAGAGATATCGGCCGGTCCAACTTTTTTTATTTTTTTTGATATCTTCGGGAGTGCCTTCGGCGACCACTTCTCCGCCACCTTTGCCGCCTTCCGGTCCAAGATCAATCACCCAATCACTTGAATGTATAACATCAAGATTATGTTCGATAATTACCACCGAATTGCCTTTGGCCACCAGCTGACGCAACACGCTGAGGAGACGCTTCGTGTCTTCAAAATGCAGACCAGTGGTTGGCTCATCCAAAATATATAATGTATTACCGGTCGAAACACGCGACAACTCTTGTGCCAGTTTGATACGCTGCGCTTCACCGCCGGAAATTGTGGTAGCAGGCTGCCCGAGTTGAACGTAGCCTAAACCGACTTCACGCAAGACGCTTAACTTCTCGGCGATCGCGGGAAACTCATTAAAAAAAGAATAGGCCTCTTCGACTGTCATCTTCAAAACGTCGGCAATATGTTTATTATGATATCTGACTTCGAGCGCTTCTTGATTGTAACGAAGCCCGCCGCACTGACTGCACTCCACGAACACATCGGCTAAAAATTGCATCGGGATGCGAACATAGCCGTCACCGGCGCACGCCTCACAACGCCCGCCCTTCACGTTAAAGCTGAATTTTCCGGCGTCATAGCCGCGCATGCGCGCTTCAGTGAGCGACGCATACACATCGCGAATCAAAGTAAATACACCGGTATAGGTGGCGGGATTACTGCGCGGGGTGCGGCCGATTGGGCTCTGATCAATCGCAATCACCTTATCAATATTGGAAATGCCTTTAATGCTTTTATACGCTCCCGGCTCCTCTTTGGCGCGATAAAAATATTTAGCAAGAGCCTTACTCAAAATATCAATGATCAATGTGGACTTCCCAGAACCGGAGACGCCCGTTACCGATACCAGCTTGCCGAGCGGAATCTCGACATCAATATTCTTCAAATTAAAAGCCTTGGCGCCTGTAATCACCAATGAATGATTTTTTTTGGCAGTTGTCTTTTTAGCGCGCGCTTTCTTTTTAAACTCTTCCGCCAAATTGATCCGACCGCTCAAATAATCCGCCGTTACCGAACTTTTATTTTTCTTGAATTCCGGAAGTGTACCAGCCGCCACGATCTGGCCTCCGTACACGCCCGCACCTGGTCCAACATCAATGAGATAATCCGCTTCAAGCATCATGGCCGGGTCATGTTCCACGACAAGAACAGAATTGCCAAGATCGCGGAGATAAGA
>JAJYIJ010000079.1 GCA_021790135.1 bacterium
GCATAGACAACTCCAGGCCGAAAGGTGTAAAGTTAAGGCACACGATTATTACATTATTTTTGTTTAAACACTAGATTAACGTGGAATTAAGCTTTGACGGACAGCTTGTTAAGAATCACACTAGCGCGTTGCAAAACAAGGCGCTGGTTGTGGCAAAAGAATTACCGGTGCCAAGTGGAGCCGCCTTTCAATATACT
Source organism: bacterium (assembly GCA_021790135.1). Taxonomy (GTDB): domain Bacteria; phylum Patescibacteriota; class Patescibacteriia; order Magasanikbacterales; family GWA2-37-8; genus JAJYIJ01. The sequence goes on from JAJYIJ010000079.1 coordinate 198, forward strand.
TTCTTACGTCATCACCGGGCGCGGCGGATACGTTTGACCGTACGCTCGGATGGGAGTGTGCTCGTGACAGCGCCTCGTCGAGCGCCATTATTTTTGATAGAGCGTTTTGTGTGGGAAAAGGCCGAGTGGGTGAGGGAGAAAATAGATTTTTTCAAGGCGCAGCCGGGTGGTTTATTCCCCAAACTAACTGGCAATGAGTATCGTCGTCATCGCCAAGCGGCATTAAATTTAGCGAAACAAAAAGTGATTTTTTTTAATAAACGGTATCATTTTTTCTATAATGCCATTACCGTCCGTAACCAACGGACGCGGTGGGGGAGCTGCTCGCGGAAAAAAAATTTGAATTTTAATTACAAAATTGCCCTTTTGCCTGAGCGATTCGTGGATTATATTATTGTGCATGAACTTTGTCATCTGCAGGAATTGAACCATTCTCGAGAATTTTGGCAATTGGTCGAGCATGCGATTCCGGATTATCGCATTCGCCTGGCTGAACTTAAAAAAGTACGGGTATAATTTATACGTAGTTGCAGCTGCGAGTGGAAGAAGGTATACTATGATGAGGTGCGCCAGTGAAAATTTTTATTAGTTCTATATGCCAAAACCGAAGCATCATTTGAATGAACCTGTCCAAACTGCCGATGGGCAGGAATTGGATGAGGAAGAAATTTTAGAAAACGCCGAGGAGGAAATAGAGACCAATCCGGATGAGGCGGAGGATGAGCTTGAACAAATCGACAGCGACCTGGAAGATGTCGAACTCTAAAAATTATATGTTTAAGAGTCATCCGGCAAAAATGGTCATTGCCTTGATCGTGCCTCAGCTTTTTGGGCTGCTTGGTGCGTTTTTTACTGCTCCGAATTTAGTGTGGTATGAATTGATCAAACTGCCGCCCCTGACGCCGCCCGCCTGGGTCTTCGCGCCGGTGTGGACCATGCTATTTTTCTTGATGGGACTAGGCTGGTATTTTGTTTGGTCACGTCGGCCACATTTTTGGCAATTGAATAAGAAGACGCTCTACAAAGACGCAATTGGTATCTTTTTCGTTCAGCTGGTATTGAATGTTTTTTGGTCAGTTATTTTTTTTGGACTGCACTTACCCGGCCTAGCAGCGGTGGAAATTTTGTTTTTGTGGTTCGCAATTTTGAGCGCGACAGTTTTATTTTTTCGACTGCAGAAACTGGCTGGGCTTTTTCTTGTCCCTTATTTGCTTTGGGTGACCTATGCAGCCTATCTTAATTTTGCTATTTGGATAATCAATCATTGAGTCTTCACAGGTTATGGCAGACGTCAGGCTCAGTCAAAAAATTAAAAGGGAATTACGAGCGCTTGGCAGCCCAGAGCGGGCGGAAAAGGCCAAGCGTTTTTTTAAAACAGACCCTGGTGATTATGCCGAAGGAGATGTGTTTCTCGGCTTGAAAGTCGGGGAGATGCGTTTGATTGCTAAGAGTTATGCTATGGCCAAACTTGCCGACATTGTCGAGTTACTTACTTCAAAAATGCATGAGGATCGACAAACAGCCCTTTTGTTGTTAGCCACTTTATTTAAAAAATCTGCGCCCGCCGGACAAAAAGAGATTTTTGATTTTTATCTTCATCACGCTCGCTTTGTGAACAATTGGGATTTGGTTGACTGTTCGGCGGAAATTATTGTGGGGACATATTTACTCGATAAACCAAAAAAGATATTACGTCAACTGGCTGCTTCGAGTGTGCTTTGGGAAAGGCGCATCGCCATAGTCGCGACCTTGGCTTTTATTAAAAATGGAGATTTTAAGCCAACTCTGGCTCTGTCTCGGCAGCTTTTTCATGACCCCGAGGATCTTATGCATAAAGCAGTCGGTTGGATGCTCCGTGAGGTCGGAAAACGCGATAAGCACCTTTTACGGACGTTTTTAGGCCAATTTGGTTCGTATATGTCTCGAACGACTTTACGCTACGCTATCGAACATTTTTCGCCTTTGGAGCGGCGGCGCTATCTGTCATTGAAGAAGACCGTAAAATAAGGTACACTAGAGCCGGTATGGCTTATACGGTCGCTCAAAACACCACTCTTTACACTGGCGCCTCGGTCGCTCAAAAAGTGATTTCTTTTGTTTATTTTACGATCGTTGCCAGGATTATCGGTGCGGCCAATACTGGTCAATATTTTTTAGCAATTTCTTTTACCACAATCTTTGCCGTCGTTGCTGATTTTGGTTTTTCATCCGTTCTCACACGTGAAACATCCAAGTCTGAAAGCCTGGCGGGGATATATCTTAACACCGTTCTTGGCGCAAAAACGGTTTTTGGAGTACTGGCATTTATTATGGTTGTTGGAGCGGCCTGGTTGATGGGGTATTCGCCGGAACTCCGTCTCTGGATTGCGCTTTCAGGCATTACGATGTTCTTTGACAGTCTGAAGGCGGCATTTTTTTCTGTTTTACGCGCGCATCGAAATTTGCTGTATGAATCGGCCGGGATCATCGGGTCACAGCTCATTACTTTGGGTATCGGTACCTCGGCACTTTTTCTCCACGCGCCGCTCTATTGGTTAATTTTGGCTTACACGTTTGCCAGTGGTGCCACCCTGGTGTACAGTGCGGCTGCATTGTGGCGAGAGACGCATGTACGCTTGGCTTTTATTTTTGATTGGGCTATTTTCAAGCAGTTTTTGTTGGTCGCGTTGCCGATCGCCACTGCCGGTGTCGTTGGTCGACTTTATTCGTACGCTGATTCGATCATGATGTCTAAAATGTTAGTTAAAGAAGCACTTGGCTGGTGGAGTGTGCCCTATAAGATTGCCTTCGCTTTTCAATTTATTCCGGTCGCGCTTTCGGCGAGCGTCTATCCGGTGATGAGCCGTTTGGCCACTGGTGACCCGGGTAATGTCGGCAAGCTGTTCGTAAAATCATGGCGGCACCTTTTTTTAATTGTTTTTCCCTTGGCGGCCGGCCTTATTGCCGTCGCTCGGCCGGTAATTGTACAATTGTATGGGGTATCCTACTTACCTTCAGTGCCAGCCTTACAAATTTTGATGATCAGTCTTATTTTTAGTTTTTTAACCATCATTACCGGGGCACTTTTGATTGCCGTCAACCGGCAACTGACGCAAACTTTGCTCCTCACTTTGGCGCTTATCATCGATGTCGCGATGAATCTGTTTCTTATTCCACGGATTGGAATTATGGGAGCGGCGATTTCGGCGACGGTTAGCAATTTCATTCTTTGTCTGACCGGATTATATTTTGTTACCAAAGTGGTGCCTGTGTCTGTGTTGACGCTGGCTTCTCATGCCTGGCGCACATTTGTAGCGGCGGCGGCAATGGGATTCTTCGTTTGGTGGCTAGCACATTTAGTTAATTTTGGTGTTGTTATTGTCCTTGGTGCTCTGTTGTATCTGCCGCTGTTGTTTTTGGCCGGTGGGATCGATTGGGAATTCATTCAGGAAGTATGGCATAAAATATATTGGAAACAAACTGACCTATGAAAAAAAATTTACTTATTAGTTTGGAATATCCACCGATGATTGGTGGCGTAGCATCATATGTTTATAATTTTGCTGCCCACATGCCGCCGGAGAGTGTTGTCGTCGTGGCACCGCCCAGCCTCGGCGACAAGGATTTTGACGCGCCGCAGCCGTGGAAAACCTACCGGCGCAAGTTTTATTGGGCACTCTGGCCACACTGGCTGCGGCTTTTTTTTGTTTTGCGCAAATTAGTACGGAGCGAATCCGCGCGGTCGCTTCTTATCCAGCAGGTTTTGCCGCTCGGCTATGTCGCCTATCTTTTAAAAAAATTGAAAATTATTGATTCCTACTCCATTTTTATGCATGGCACCGATCTTGGCTTCGCGACCAGGAGTCGTGCCCGACGGCGTCGACTGCTCCGTTTATGTTCCGTTGCCGAACGTGTAGTAGTTAACAGCGAATTTTTACGTAGCAAGCTGCTCAGCCGGCTTGAAGATGCAACTTTTCCGGTGAAGGTCATGTATCCTTGTCCAGCCGACATTTTTTTTGCTGCTCCTGTTGCGTCAAAATTAAATAATCGACGCGAGCAACTATCCTTGGTT
>JAJYIJ010000080.1 GCA_021790135.1 bacterium
TGGCAATTCTAGCGGTCACCTTTCCAGCTGGTCGAGAGCGGGCGCAGGCGCTTGGGTTATGGTCATCGTCATTCGCAGTGGCCTCGGTTTTTGGGCCGCTTGTCGGCGGACCTTTGATTGATAATTTCAGCTGGCGGGCAGTGTTCCTGGTGAACTTGCCGGTTGGTATTATTGGTTTGATGATGGCCCTTGCTTTTGTGAAGGAATCCGTCGCTGAAAAAGCAACACGCAAATTCGATTGGTTTGGTGCTTTGACGCTCGGTATTTCTTTAGCGGCCTTGGTGCTGGTGCTCGACCGAGGTCTTGATTGGGGCTGGCTTTCCACTAAGAGCTTGGTTTCCTATCTTGTGACAGTTGGTTTTGCAATCATTTTTTATTTTATTGAACGTCATCACGAAGAGCCAATTGTTGATTTTAAATTTTTTCACAACGAGGTCTTTGTCGGCGCGCTGGTCAATAGTTTTTTGGTATTTATGGGTTTGATGGGCAGTATTTTTCTCGTGCCGATTTTCGCCCAGCTTTTTCTTGGTTATGACGCCACCCAGACCGGTTACCTTTTTATGCCGATGGCGGTCATGATTATGGTGGCATCTCCAATCGGTGGTCGTTTTGTCGGTAGGGTTCAGCCGCGTTTTATCATTGCCGTCAGTACGCTTATTGGAGCTCTTGGTATGTATTTGTTTGTTTTTTTGGATCCACGCGCAAGCGCCTGGAGTTTGATTTTGCCGATGATGGTAATGTCGACGGGACTTGGGCTTGGTATGGCCGAACGCACTAATCTGGTTGCTTCATCGGTGCCGCAGAATGAGGTTGGTATTGCCTCGTCAATTTTGGCGTTGGTCAGGAATATTGCCGGCGCTTTTGGCATTTCCGTTTTTGGTACTCTTCTGAATAACACCATTGAATCCAATGTCTGGCATATCGCCCAGAATTCAGTCGTCCAAAGCGCCTCGCCGCTGATACGAGAGCAAGCGGTCGGCCTCATTATCCTGAAAGCACAAGTCGAGGGCTACGCCCACGTCTTCGTCGTGGCGGCAGGCGTTCTTGTGCTCGGAGCGATTGCCGCGTTGTTTATTCGGGCAGGGAAAGATCATATCATGGGCGTTGAGGAGAGGACCATGTTTGAAGAGTAAGGATATTTGAATTAAAAGAGTTTCGTGCTATACTTTTTTAGCCGGATGCTTTTATTAGACATGGAAAAGAGCTAGGCAAATTGAAAATCCTATGTTTCGCTGGCGATGGTATTTTTTAAGCCTACTCCTCGGGTTTTTGTTTACGGCTCATGCACATGCGCAGAGCGGTTTTGTTTACTTGTTGCCCCATCAAGATGATGAGATGTTCCTGGCGGGGTCGATTGCCCATAATGTGCAAGCAGGTAAAAAAGTATACGCAGTCATTGTGACCGACGGCAGCGCCTCAAAAGTTTTTGGATGGCTCAATCAGCTGGCAAAAAGTACTAGGGCGGTCGATTGTTTGAAAAACCAGTGTCGCGGCTTCCCGGGTCAGTTGCTTACACCCTTGACGATTAGACAATTCATCGAAGCTCGTAATCGTGAATTCATTGCATCGATGGAAACTCTTGGCGTACCACGGTCGCATATTATTCTGGCTAATACCAGCTCAACTTTGGAGGCGGACCATAATTCATTCCGCGACGGGCATCTGACGGTTCCAGCTGCTTCTACTTTAATCAGAGAGTTGTCTAAAGAATTAGGGATGGAGACGTTCGTTACGCTAATTAGCGATCCAACTCACCCGGAACATCCAGATCATCGCACTTTATCTATAGCATTGCAAAATGCCTCCGAAATTAAAGATAAAATTTTTTATTCTGAAGATCCTATTTATAGTCTACCAATTAAATTGAGCTTAGCCGAGAGACGTGCGAAAATAAAAGCGCTTGACCAATATTTTGTTTGGAATCCAAAGCAGGGCCGTTACGCAATTGCTGCCCATTCAGTAAGAAAACTTTTGTTGGCATGGCAATATCGTCATTTTGAATATGTTCTTTAATTTGTCACGCAAACTCGTTTATTTTTTGTCCTTGCTTTGTCTGTCGAATTATGGTACTGTGAAGCTTAGTATTAGCAACTATGCTCAGTGCCATTTGGTACAGTTTTTTATATCAGCCGTTATTTAACGCGTTGATTTGGATTTACGAAAACGTCGCGGGGCAGAATTTAGGGTGGGCAGTGATCTGGCTCACTATTTTTTTGCGTATCGTTCTTTTACCGCTCAGCATTTTGTCGGAACGCAATGCGATTTTGCAGGAAAAGGCTTCGACCGAAGCAGCCGGGGTTTTGAAAGCCTTAAAAAATGATCATGTAGCGCAGAAAGAAGCGGTACGGAAAATAACCAAAAAATATCATCTGTCACCGTGGGCCAAAGTGCTCTCTCTTGGCATCCAAGGTCTCGTGCTCGTCCTCTTGTATCAAGTGTTCATCAATGGTATTACCGGAGAGCGAATGGTAAATACCTTGTATGATTTTATTAATTTTCCGGGCAAGGTGAATACTCTTTTCTACGGATTCGAGATTGGACGTCTGCATGATTCGCTTTGGGCAGGGATTGCGGCCGGTTATTTATTTATTTCGATTTTTTTGGAGAGCCGCGGGCGCAAATACTGGGACCGATCGCAGCTGTATTATCTCATTTTTTTCCCGCTTTTTACTTTTTTCGTCCTCTGGTACCTGCCAATGGTGAAATCGCTTTTTATTTTGACAACAATGATATTTTCTGATATTCTTCATTTATTACGACATATCTTTTTTCCCTCTAAAAAAGCGGAAACTGGGGCGCCTGCCCCGGCCCATCATTAATCTATGGCAGAAGAATCACTTGATAAATTGATGTATTCATTCGTTGTCGACGACGTTTTGAAGGGTCTTTTTGTCTATGTTCCACCCGGCTATGTTGGTTGCGTCTATGACCTTGGCCGCGGTGTTTTAAAAAAGGTATATACACCGGGACTGCATTTAAAAATTCCATTTTGGCAGAAGGCAAAATTGTTCAACGTCCAGACACTCGAATATAGTATTAACCGGCAGTTTAATCCGGAACATGAACGAGCCCTTGGTGACATTCCGATCGCAGCCGTTTCGCAAGACGGCAAACGGGTGGGGGTGGAAGGAACGATTTTGCTGCGGTTGGATATTCACCAGGTCCCTTCAATTTGGCAGACGATTGGTGAAGATTTCGTGGCTAAAATTGTTCGGCCGGCAATTCGCAGTCGTATTCGGATGGTCTTCAGCCGTTTCGATTATGCTGACATCGTCGGTTCCAAGCGCGATGCCGTCGAGAGCGAATTGAAAAATGAACTGGAACGCATATTTTACGCCCGGGGGATTTATGTGGAAAATGTTTTGCTCAGCGAGATTTCGCCGATAGAAAAGTAAAAGTAGTAAATAAAAGCCAGCCTAAACGAGGTTGGTTTTTTATTTTATTGTGTGCTTGACAGCTTCGAGGGGTGGGTGTATCTTATCACTCAGAATGATAGAGTGATAAAGGTTACTTTTTATGGAACAACGACAAGAAGAATTGTTAACCCTCGTTATTGAAAGTTATATGGCCACCGCCGAACCGGTTGGGTCGCGTTTTTTGGTTGATATAAAAGGGCTCGATTGGAGCGAAGCAACAGTGCGGAATGAATTGCGTTTTTTGGAGGAAGAGGGTTTTTTGACCCATCCACACACCTCAGCCGGCCGAGTGCCGACGACCAAAGGCTATCGTTATTATGTGGAAAAAATTGACCTGGAAAAATTGCATTTGTCTCGGAGTGAAGACACGGCCCTGACAAAATCTTTTTCCGGCGATTACGAACCGGCGTGCAAGTCTCTGGCCAAGGAGCTGGTAAATTTTTCCGGAGAGAGCATCATCATGGCTTTTTCTGCCGATCGGATCTATTATACTGGTCTCTCCAATTTATTTAGTAAACCGGATTTTGCCGAAATTCAATTGGTCGCCAATGTCTCGCGCGTGTTTGACCGCTGCGAAGAGTATTTGCCGCGATTTTACAGCCGCGTGGACAGCCAGCCGCATTGTTATCTCGGCAAGGACCACCCCTTCGGCGAACTTTTTAGTTGCGTAGCGACACGTTTTGGAAAAGACAATGAGTCGCTCGTTGTTTTACTCGGTCCCGAGCGCATGGATTATCGGCATAATTGGAGTTTGGTGAAAAAAGCGCGGGAGTTAGTATAAATGTTTAATTGTTAGTTTCTT
>JAJYIJ010000006.1 GCA_021790135.1 bacterium
CCTCAGCTAAGGTCCCTAAATCTGTGTTAAGTGTAAAAGGTGGTGTTAATTCTTATACAACCAGGAGGTTGGCTTAGAAGCAGCCATCCTTTAAAGAAAGCGTAACAGCTCACTGGTCAAGAGTTTTCGCGCCAAAAATGTATCGGGGCTCAAACACAGTACCGAAGCTAGGAACCGTATCGCAAGATACGAGTGGTAGAGGAGCGTTCTCTGTGCACTGAAGCTCTAGGCGTGAGCCGGGGTGGAGTGCAGAGAAGTGAGAATGCAGGCATAAGTAACAAAAATGAAGGTGAGAATCCTTCACGCCGAAAATCCAAGGTTTCCTGGGCAACGAGACTCGTCCCAGGGTTAGTCGATCCTAAGGCCAGGCCGTAAGGCGTAACCGATGGAAAGTCAGGTTAATATTCCTGAACTGCATATATTTTGATGGACAGTGCACATTCCAAAGCTTGAAGCGTGTTCTGAATACACACGTTTCGCAAGATAGAGACGAAGCCTCCGGGTGGAGTCAATTTCAGGGGATGGGGTGTCTAGAAAAGCTGTTCATCGTTAAGGTATATGTAACCGTACCGTAAACCGACACAGGTGGGTGAGTCGAGAAGACTAAGGCGAATGAGAGAACCCTCGTTTAGGAACTCTGCAATACAGCGGCCGTAACTTCGGGATAAGGCCCCCCCGACGCATAGTCGGGGTTCAACAAAAGACGCACTGCGACTGTTTACCAAAAACACAGCTCCCTGCAAAAGCGCAAGCTGACGTATAGGGAGTGATGCCTGGCCAGTGTCAGAACGTTAAGGGGAGAGCTGCAAGGCTTGAACCGAAGCGCTGATGAACGCCGGCGGTAACTATAACCGTCCTAAGGTAGCGAAATTCCTTGTCGGGTGAGTTCCGACCTGCACGAATGGCATAACGATAGTGCGACTGTCTCAACGAGGGACTCAGTGAAATTGCAAGGGAGGTGAAGATGCCTCCTACCCGCAACTAGACGAAAAGACCCCGTGAAGCTTTACTACAATTTGCTATTGGTATACGTGAATTCATGTTCAGCGTAGGTGGGACCCGCAAGGGGCCAATGAGACACCACCCTTGAATTTATGTATGCCTAATTTTCTCCCGTGAATCCGGGAGAGAAGACAGTGGCTGATGGGTAGTTTAACTGGGGCGGTTGCCTCCCAAAATGTAACGGAGGCGTTTACAAAGGTAGGCTTAGCTCGGATGGAAATCGAGCTGGACGCGCAAACGCACAAGCCTGCTTTACTGCAAGGGCTACAACCCGAGCAGTCGCGAAAGCGGAAGTTAGTGAACCGACCATCCTTCATAGGAAGGTGGAAGATCAACGGATAAAAGCTACTCCGGGGATAACAGGCTGATCTGGCCCGATAGTCCACATAGACGGCCAGGTTTGGCACCTCGATGTCGGCTCATCGCATCCTGGGGCTGGAGAAGGTCCCAAGGGTTTGGCTGTTCGCCAATTAAAGCGGTACGCGAGCTGGGTTCAGAACGTCGTGAGACAGTTCGGTCTCCTATCTGTTGCGGGCGTTGAACGTTGCAAAGGCTCTTCCCTAGTACGAGAGGACCGGGAAGGATCGACCTCTAGTGTACGAGTTGTCCCGTCAGGGGCATTGCTCGGTAGCTACGTCGAGTACGGATAAACGCTGAAAGCATCTAAGCGTGAAGCCGTCTTTAAGATTAACGTTCGTTATAGACTCCTTGTAGATGACAAGGTTGATAGGCTCTACGTGTAAGCCCAGTAATGGGTTGAGCGGAGGAGTACTAATCGGTCGAGCGCATAGCGGAAGCGCTAACTAGTGCTTCACAGTAAAGCAATTGAACGATGCAAAATCCTACTGATCCCTATTTGATTTTGGTTGTTAAAAAAAATATTGAGGCGTACAAACTATTTGGAATATAGTGTGCTGGTGATCTAAGCGAAAGGGCTATACCCGTTCCCATCCCGAACACGGCAGTCAAGCCTTTCAGCATCGATGATAGCCACATGGCAAAAGTAGACCGTCGCCAGCACAATGTATTCCAAAATAAAAAGAGCGGTTGTAAACCGCTTTTTTTGTTGCTATTTTTTGGCCCATGTTTACGCTGCCAGTAAGGGCAAATTCATTTTTAAAAGTTCTGCTTTTATTGGCGGATTGAAGAGAGGCTCAGCCATTATTTCGGCGAATGTGTATTCTTTGAAATAGCCAACTTCTTGTAAATCGCGTTTTGGCTTTCCGCTATAGTGATTAAAGAAAAGATACCAGTAATGGTTGTCGACGCCGTAGCGGCAACAGAGCGGGGTGGGCAGTCCTTCCCAAAGTAATTGAAAATGATTTAGATCAAGACCGCTTTCTTCTTTTACTTCACGGTGAATAGCTTCGAAAGGATTTTCTTCGTTTCTGATATGGCCAGCAACAAAGTCGATAATTTGTGGGTAGGTTCTTTTTTTAAGAAATAGAAATTTTCCAGTTTTTCTATTTTTTAGAAACGAGCCAACGCTAAAATGTTCCGGTGTGCCATTATATTCGACAGTCTTGATGGCGGGGTCAATCCGAAGGATTCGTCCATCGGTTTTTCCACAACTCAAACATTCAAAAATAATCTCATCAGGCCGAATTATTTTACGCGGGTTAGGCTGGTGGCAATAGTAGCAGTAGTTGCCGGGTGTGAGTTTTTTAAAATCGCTTATTTTTGTCAGCATGGCTCTATTGTAGGCACTAATGGCGAAAAGAGCAAGCCTGTTGCTACACCAGTTATTTTGTGGTACGCTTTTGATAAATACTCATTATTATTTATATGTCAGAACTTATTGTAAAAGCGGCAGATTACGTGAAAAAAAAACTTTATAATGAACCATCCGGCCATGATTGGTTTCATGTTGAGCGAGTTTTGAAGATGGCGCGAAAAATCCAACAAGTTGAAGGCGGGGACAGCGAAGTGGTTGAATTGGCTGCGCTTTTGCACAACCTTGGCGACCACGACAGTAATCAGTTTAATGCGGAAAAGGGCTCTTTAATTTTATTTGGAATGATGGATATCATCGGGATTGAGGAACCGTTGAAATCGAAAATTTTAAAAATAGTCGAAGAAATGAAATATGGCGGACGAGAAACTCGCCGCCCCAGTACGTTGGAGGGGCAGATTGTGCAGGATGCCAATTTTTTGGATACGCTCGGTGCGATTGGTGTTGCCCGTCATTTTGCCTCCGGCGGTTTTTATGGCCGGCCAATTTATGACCCTTCGGTCAAAGTCCGCGAAGGGCTCACGAAAGAACAATACGAACATCAGAAAGCGAAAGGCACCAGCATTAATAATTTTTATGAAAAAGCTTTTCAAATTATTCCGCTCCTTAACACTGAAACAGCTCATCGGATGGCGGAGATGAAGGCGAAGTATATTAAACAATTTGTTGATCGTTTTATGGAAGAGTGGTCAGAATTTGAAGGGATGAAATAAAAAACTATAATGGAGCGAATAATAAGAAAGACATAGTAAGAGCTATGGCAGATAAAAAACCACTGGCATATTACAAAAAAAATCGAGGGAGTATTAAAATAACATGGGAACATGTAGAGCGAGAGACGCTCCACATTGTGCACATGATGAAGCGGGACCATTTTCAGCCGGATATCATCGTTTCCTTGGCTCGCTCCGGTTTGATTCCGGCAGCGATGATTTCTTATTGTCTGGGGAACAAACAATTGTATGTCGTAAAAGTAGATTTTTCGAAGACGCAAATTCATGGGAACCTCCAAGATTTACGGAGCCGACCAATTTTATCACAGCGTATCAAGCGCAGTTTAAAAGATTTGAAAATTTTGGTTGTCGATGAGATGACGGTATCGGGCGAAACTTTGAAGCTCGTTAGCAAGTACCTGGCGACCAAACATCCACGACAAATCAAATATGCTGTTTTGTACCAACAGCCTTGGAGTCAGTTTAAACCCGATTATTACGGCCGGCGAATAACGGCTTGGCCTTTGTACCCTTGGAAAGAACTGCACCATATCGCCAAAGATCCTCGCGCCAAATTTATTATTGCTGGCGCTCTTACACAATCTAAGCAATAAACTATGGACAGAAATTTGGCACTGGAATTCGTGCGCGTCACTGAGGCTGGTGCGATTGCGGCAGCGGAGTGGATTGGCCGCGGTGAAGCAAAGAAAGCAGATGGCGCGGCAGTCGACGAAATGCGTGACCGTTTTAATTATGTTGATTTCAAGGGTGAAATCGTTATCGGTGAAGGAGCAAAAGACGAAGCGCCGGAATTGTTTATCGGTGAAAAGCTTGGCACTGGCGACGGTCCGGAGATAGATGTTGCGGTTGATCCGCTCGAATGTACCGACAGCGTGGCGAACGGTCGTCCGAACGCTATTTCGGTGATCGCCACCGGAGCCAAGGGAAGCCTTTTTCACGCGCCGGATATGTATATGGAAAAAATTGCCTGCGGTCCTGAGGCCAAAGGGAGTATTAGTTTGCTCGCAGCCCCGGCTGAGAATATACAGCGCGTCGCGACGGCGCTCGGCAAATCAGTCGACGAAATAGTGGTAATGATTTTGGATCGTCCTCGGCATGAAAAATTGATTCAAGAGATTAGGGTGACTGGTGCTCGCGTGCGATTGATTTCTGATGGCGATGTGGCGGGGGCGATCGCGCCATCTTTGCCTGATTCGGGGATTGATTTGCTCATGGGAATTGGGGCCAGCGCCGAAGCAGTGCTCGCGAGCGTCGCGATTAAATGTTTGGGCGGCGATTTTCAGGCTCGGCTCGCTCCGAAGAACAATGAGCAGATCCAAATACTTAAGGACATGGGGATTACCGACCATACTAAAATTTTAACTCTTGAAGATTTGGCCAAGGGCGATCAGCTGACGTTTACCGCTACCGGCGTCATTGATGGGCCCCTTCTGAATGGTGTCCGTTACGAGAGAGATTATTGTGTGACTCATTCAGTGGTGATGCGTGTGCACAGCGGGACAATACGATTTTTGGAAACGAAACATAAATTATAATTAAATTTGCGCAAACGTATGTCGGAATTTTTTTCTACGATTCAAAAGGCGCTGGGAAGCGAGGCGGAAAATTTATTACAGTTTAATTCTCCCAAAATTTCTAAAGATCGCCTGCATGTTCCGGGACCACAATTTGTCGAAACGATTTTGGGTGAGTCGGATCGCTCGCCAGCAGTTTTAAAAAATTTGAAGAAAATGCGCGATCATGGCCGGTTGAAGGGTACGGGGTATGTATCAATTTTACCGGTCGATCAGGGCATTGAACATTCGGCGGGGGCGAGCTTTGCTAAAAATCCAGATTATTTTGATTCGGAAAAAATTGTTCAGTTGGCGGTGGAGGGTGGTTGCAACGCGGTGACCTCAACTTATGGTGTTCTCGCCAGTGTAAGTAAAAAATATGCCGAAAAAATCCCCTTCATTGTCAAATTGAATCATAATGATTTTCTGCGCTACCCAAACGATTATGATCAAATAATGTTCGCCTCAGTACAGGAGGCGTATGACATGGGAGCGCTCGGCGTCGGGGCCACAATTTATTTTGGTTCGCCGGAATCCAAACGACAGATCCAAGAAGTAGCCGCGGCATTCGCCGAGGCGCATCGGAAAGGAATGTTTACGGTGCTGTGGTGTTATCTGCGCAATAGCGCCTTCAAAGTTGATGGCGTTGATTATCATACCGCGGCTGACCTGACCGGTCAGGCAAACCATTTAGGGGCGACCATCGGCGCCGATATTGTAAAGCAAAAATTGCCGACATTGAATGGCGGTTACAAGGCCTTGAATCAGAATGGCAAGAAATTCGGGAAGTATGATGAGAAAATGTATACGGATTTATGCAGCGATCATCCGATTGACCTGTGTCGCTACCAGGTGGCCAATAGTTATATGGGGCGGGTGGGGCTCATCAATTCTGGCGGCGGAAGTGAGGGGAGTAGCGATTTGGCTGAAGTGATCAAGACGGTGGTCATCAATAAACGCGCCGGCGGAATGGGTCTCATCACCGGCCGCAAAGCTTTCCAGAAATCAATGGCGGAGGGAATAAAAATTCTCAATGCCGTGCAGGATGTATATCTTTGTGAAGAAGTAACCGTGGCCTAAAAAATTATTTTTACTACCGCTTTGCCGATTGACAAAGCGGTATTTTTGTGTTAGCGTAATTTTAAACAACTTTCACCGCTTCGGGCGGAAGGAGCGAGCCGATGGCTCAGTCAAAGAAAAACGCTCGCTGCTTCCAGCTCATGAAGCCGGAAGTGAGCTCGGCCGAAATACTGGCCGGGTTTAGTGTTAACATCGAGCGAATGTTGCGGATCCCTCGGATTCCAGCACCGCTCGATATCGGCCAGAGCAAGATCCTGGCCGAAGAGATTACCGCTCTACTCTCGAGTGAAGGCGGCCCGCGTTTTCGGGTTGTCACGCAGACGAATTCCGCGACGTCGTCGCTCGAGATCACCGGACAGCTGCTCTGTGAACTTTTGGCAGGCAGCTCCGGAAATATCCAACGGACGGTGACCCAACTCCAGAGCGACTCGAAAAACGCTCTGCGGGTTGGCATCGTCGCCACAGTCGGCGGAGGAGAGAAAGCCGACTCCCTCGTCGAGGCTCTCAATCACGAGAGTAGTGTCTATGCACTAATGAAGGCGGACGGAACGAACGTCACGCTGAACCTGCAGGATAGAGAGAAGAAGCAGGTTCTGGTGTGCCGCAAGGAGCAGTACAAACCACCTATACCAGGGCTCGTGCGGTTCTTCCGGAAGGCGAAGCCACGGGCCGTGCTTTTTACCGCGATTCGTGATATAGAGCTCGAAATCGTAGAGAATGTCTTTAGCCTCTACGAGAAAAGGCGAGTGCTGAGGGTTTTCGGTCCGCATATCAGCTTGCTTCGGCAGGCGGAGGGGCGGAGTAAGGCACGGCGCGTCGCCAAGAGTGCTGACATCCTTGCCTTGAGTGAGGAGGAAGCCCTCGCGTTCGTGGAGGGCAGTGACCTCTTCGAGGGAGGATTCGATCGCGACAGCGAAGAGGAAATGCGGCGGCTAGCGCTTGCCGTTGCTGCCTACGGCACTCGCATCACCCTCGTGACCTTCGCGGAGCGAGGGGTGATCGTCGTGGCGGATGGAAGCATCTACCGCCAGTTGAGTTATCCCCCTCCCGGAGGGGTGAAAGACAAAGCGGGGGCGGGGGATTCGTTCCTCGGAGCGTTCGTTTACTACCTGCTGGCGCGTCCGGGAAACGCACGGGGCACGCCCCGTGCGGTGACTGTGAAGTCAATAACCTACGCCGCGAAGCGTGCGGCGGTTGTTTCGGCTCACGCCGTAGCACACTACGGTGCGAGCAATGGGATCCCAACAGCCCGCGAGGTTGAAAGATACCTCGCGAAACGGAAAGGAGGATAAGTAAGGGGGAAAAAGTAAGGGAGGGCACGAGCCGGGTCAATTCGACCGGCTCGCTCTCATTTTTGGCCATAAATTAGCATAAATTTTGATTTATCCACATTATCTGTCAGAAAAAAATTGACAGATTTTATATTTCATATTATGCTTATTTTAGCGATAATATGAACATTGGGATTTTGAAAAAAATAGGATTTTCTGACAAACAAGCCAGTATTTATTTGGCCCTGCTTCGTCTTGGTCCGTCGTCAGTTCGGGAATTAGCGGAAAAGACCGATTTAAATCGCGGCGTCGTTTATGACGCGCTGAAGTGGCTTCAAGAAAAAAGCCTGGTTGATTTTTATGAGAAAGAAGCGAAACAGAATTTTGTTGCTGAGGATCCAAGCAAGCTGAAGGATTTACTGATGCAGCAAGAAGCAGATTTGAAAGAGACAGAAACGGCGCTTGAAACAATCGTACCGGAATTAAAATCTCTCTATGACAGCGGCGGAGAGCGGCCGGTGGCACGGTATTATGACAAGAGTGAATTAAATTTTATACTGGAGGATGTTTTGGCGAGTTGCGAGGCAGCGGGCGAAACAGTCTATCGGATTTATTCGACAGCGGGAGTGAGAGAATACCTCTATGATAATTTTCCGACATTCAGCGATGCGCGCATTGCCAAGGGCATATATGTTAAAGCGATCGCGATCGGCGAGGGCGGCGAGCTGCGTGGGCTGGATGAACGCAAATGGTTGCGACAGAACGTGGAGACCCCGACCTATATTATTATGTATCCCGGTAAAACTGCGTATATTTCTCTTGACGCAAAGAAAGAGCCGGTTGGTGTCGTAGTAGAGAATGAGGGAGTACACGCGACGCAGAAAATTATTTTTGATGCCCTCTGGGCAAGCCTTTAGTATGTTCGTTGTTGATTTTGATGATACTTTGTTTGACACGCACTCATTCAAACGAGCACGAATGATGGCGCTTGCCAGTGTTGGCGTGCCTGAGGCAGTGTATTGGGAAACGTATCGTGAAGCACGCAATGATGCTGGCGGCCTCATGACTTACAGCGATAAGCGTCACGCCGAAGCGCTGGCGGCACGAGGCTTTGTGTATGATCTTGTTTTTAAACAACTGGCGGAATCAGTGGCTCAGGCCAAGGCGTTTTTGGCATCGGACGCTATTTCATTTTTACATTTTCTTAAAAGTACCGGAGAGCCCCTGGTTCTTTTGAGTTTAGGCGAGCCTGGTATGCAGGAATGGAAAGTCCGGCAAAGCGGCATTCATGATTTTTTTGATCGGCTTTTTTTTGTTGACGCTGGCAAAAAACAAATTTTGTCTGAATTACAGGAGGCGGAGAGCGGCGATTGCAGTTGTTGGTTAGTGAATGATAAGGTTGGTGAAACGAAAGAATTGCTTGAGGCTTTCCCGAAGCTCCGAGCCGTGTTGCGGCGCTCAGATTCTATTCCGATTACCGAATACGAAGAGAGTGGCTTGCCTTATTTTAAAACATTGACGGGCATACAACATTATATCGAACGCTATGGAAAAAAATAATGTGGGCGTCATTATTTTGGCAGCGGGAGAAGGGAAGCGAATGCACAGTGATGTGCCAAAAGTTTTGCACAAGCTCAAGGGGAAGCCACTGATCGAGTATGTGGTTGATGCTGTGGAAAAAGCGAAAATTTGTGATAAGCCGATTGTGGTGGTGAGTCCAGAGAATAATGAAGCAATTAAAAAATATTTAGGAGATAGAGTTGAGTATGTAGTGCAGGAGAAGCAGCTAGGAACAGGACATGCGGTGGCAGCAGCAGAAAAATTTTTAGACGGAAAAGCAACGGAAATTATTGTGTTATACGGCGACATGCCGTTTATACCGAAGGAATGGATAGAAGGTCTGGCCACAGAACACTTAAGAAATAAGGGGATCTTGACGCTAATAGTGATTGGAGTGCCCAGTTTTAAAAATGAGTACCGACCTTTTTTTGATTACGGCAGGGTTATTCGTGATCCACAGGGAGGTGCAATTGTAAAGGTGATAGAACGGCGCGACGCTACTCCTGAACAAATTTCGATTAAGGAATTAAATTCTGGTATTTTCTGTTTTGAAGCGGCGTGGCTTTGGCGTAGTTTGAAATTATTGCAAAATGATAACGCACAAGGAGAATATTACCTGACTGATTTAATAGAGGTGGCGAGACGGGAGAAGCAGACGGTCGGTTTTATTAGTGAGTTGGCGATGCGAGCCAGTGGTGTCAATACGCCGGAGGATTTGCAATTACTGCAAAACATTAATTTAAATCAGGCGAACGATTGAGTAAAGAGATCGTTTCGCTCAAGATGACAAGTATATGTGTGGCATTGTAGCGTATATTGGTACTGAGAAGGCGCTGCCAATCCTTATCAAAGGACTGCGTCGTTTGGAATATCGCGGCTATGATTCGGCGGGCGTGGCGATTTTGAACAAAGGATCGCTGGAGCGTACAAGAGCGGTGGGGCGGATTGATGCCTTGGCCAGCGCCCTGGCTGAAAAAGACATGGCTGGAACAATGGGTATCGCGCATACGCGTTGGGCCACGCATGGCGGGGTGGCGGAAGAAAATGCCCATCCGCATGTTGATTGTTCCGGCGATATTGCGATCGTTCATAATGGTATTATTGAGAATTATCGCGAATTAAAGCAGCAGTTGTCGGCCGGCCACACTTTCAAATCGCAGACCGATACCGAGGTGCTGGCACATTTGATTGAAGCTAACTACCAAGGAAATTTGCGGGAAGCAGTGCAAAAAGCGCTTCAGAACGTTCGGGGCACCTATGGGTTGGTGGTGATGCACAAGAAAGAACCAGATAGAATTATCGCCGCTCGGCTCGGCAGCCCCTTGGTTGTCGGCGTTGGAGAAGGAGAATATTATGTTGCTTCTGATGCCTCACCCATGTTGGCCTACACACAGCAAGTTATTTTTCTTGACGATGGGGAACTGGCGGAAATTACCAGAGACGATTTGAAGATCGTCAATTTAAAAGACGAAAAAATTATTAAACAAACGGAGCACATTGACTGGAATGAGGCGGAAGCGGAAAAACAGGGCTTTCCGCATTTTATGCTGAAGGAAATTTTCGACCAGCCGACGGTCATTAAAGATGCCATGCGCGGACGCCTTATTGCCCCTGACGGTACGGCGCATCTTGGCGGTCTCAGCATGACATCCGAACAGATGGCTTCGGTCAAACGGATTATTTTAATTGCTTGTGGCACGGCGTCGTATGCTTGCCTCGCCGGCAAATATGCCTTTGAACGTTTGGCCGGTATCCCGACGGAAGTAGCGGTGGCGAGTGAGTTTCGTTATAGTGATCCGATTATCGATCGCCAGACGCTTGTTTTTGGTGTATCACAATCCGGTGAAACAGCCGACACGATCGCGGCGCTGCGTGAGGCGAAACGCAAGGGCGCCTATGTGCGCGGCATTGTTAACGTGGTGGGTTCCACCATCGCTCGTGAAACCGACGGCGGAACCTACATTCATGCCGGACCGGAATTGGCCGTGGCCTCGACCAAGGCTTACACTAATATGGTAACGGTGCTTTTGATGTATGCTTTGCAATTCGGGCGATCGCGGCGACTGACGGTGGCGACCGGCGAACGGCTGGTAAAGGCCCTGCTCGAAATTCCAGAAAAAATGCAATTGGTCTTGAAGCAGAGTGATGTGATCAAACAGTTGGCGGAGAAATATAAAGCGTATTCGGATTTTCTGTATCTTGGTCGAGGAATTAATTTTCCCGTGGCCCTGGAAGGATCGCATAAGCTCAAGGAAATTTCTTACATTCACAGCGAAGCTTATCCGGCCGGCGAGATGAAACATGGCGTCAACGCCCTATTATCGCCAGAGTTTCCGGTGGTAGCAATCCTGACGAGCAATGCTTTATATGATAAGATGCGCAGTAACATTGAGGAGATCCGGGCACGTCGTGCCCCGTTGATAATTGTCGCAACTGAAGGGGACGCTGCGGCAAGAGAGTTGTCAGATGATGTCGTGTCCGTCCCCCCGACAATGGAGCTGCTTGAACCCCTTATCAACACGATTCCGCTGCAATTATTCGCTTATCACGTGGCGACTATTTTAGGTCGTGATGTCGACCGGCCCAGGAATTTAGCGAAGAGTGTTACCGTGGAATGATATGCAAAAAAAGAAAATGGTAGTCCTCGGGGGAGGAAATGGCGCGGCACTCACCTTGTCCGCTTTGAAAAAATTTTCTGAACAATTGGAAATTAGTGCCGTTATAACGACAGCAGATTCAGGAGCCTCATCGGGACAGCTGCGTCGGGAGGTTGGGATGCTGCCACCAGGAGATTTATTGAGGGCAATTTTGGCGTTGTCACCGTATGATTATGCCGTTCTTAAAAAAGTGTTTTATTCGAATCGGTTTTCGTTCGGACGTTTAGTTAATATTAACCTTGGCAATTTATTTTTGGCCGCTCTTCACGGCCAATCCAATGATATTCGTCAAGCGATCGAATCCCTCAGTAAGGCAGTCGAGGCAGTAGGAAAGGTTTTTCCGGTCACTCTTGAACCGACCAGCCTTAACGTTCAACTTTCCGACGGCCAGGAAATTATTTCGGAAGCAAATATCGATCGGCCCGAGCATGATCGCTCGCTTAAAATTATTTATGCTTGGCTCGATGAAGCGGTGGCAAATCCGGAAGCGCTGGCGGCGATTCGGCAAGCCGACTATATTATTATCGGCCCGGGCAGTTTGTATACTAGTTTAGTGGCCACGCTTTTGCCAAAGGGTATCAAAGAGGAAATAAACAACTCAGCGGCCAAGTTGTGGTACGTGGTGGCGCGGGCATTTGAGGCAAATGGGGAAACTGGGCCGGAAAAGCTTAGTGAAGCAATTTTAACCCTGGAGCGGTATCTCCCTCGACCGTTCGATGGGGTGGTGTATAATAATCATACGCTTGATGACGCCGAACAAGCGGCGTATGCTGACCGGCAGTGGCAGCCATATGAATTGGATGCGGGAGCTATCCAGGGAAAAAGAGTATTGGGCCACGATTTTGAAAAAACAGAAGGAGTGGGATATAGCGCGGAGAAATTGGCAGTAATTTTTCGTCAAATATTTCGTCTGCAATAATTTAATCAGTCTAACTTTTTTCATATGGAGGTACAAAAAGAAATTAAAAAAGAAGCTTTTTGTGTTAAGTGTACAGTCAAACATAAAGGCGAAATTGCCGGCCGGGCGTTTCTCTATATTTTATATAATGATTTGCATGTCGAGCCGTTTGCCTTGTTAGAAGATCTCTTTGTTCAGGAGGAGCATCGCGGCAAAGGCATTGGCAAGGAATTGGTGCAGGCGGCGATAGCTGAAGCAAAGAGTCAGGGATGTTATAAGCTAATTTTTACGGCGCGCAACAGCAAGCCAGAAACGCAAGCCTGGTATAAGCGTCTTGGTTTTAAGGAGTGGGGAAAAGAGTTTAGATTTGATTTTCAAAATTGATAATCGTATGAATCTGTATGAATTTGAGGGCAAAGAATTGTTAAGAAAGCACGGGATCGCAGTGCCAAAAAGTGTCGTGCTGCACCGCGGCGAAGACGCCCGAAAGAAATATTCGGAGCTTGGCGTTAAGGATGTGGTCGTCAAAGCGCAGGTGCTTTCAGGAAAGCGCGGAAAAAATAATGGCATTAAATTCTGTTCCAGTGCTGATGAAACGGCGGCCGCGGCCGAGAATTTATTTCAGATGAATATTCGCGGACAGTATGTGGCGGCGGTGCTCATTGAGGAAAAGTTGAACATCGCGAAAGAAAAATATATTTCCATTGTGTATACGACGAACGTTAAGCAGCCAATGGTTATTTTTTCCGAAGCGGGAGGAATGGATATTGAAGAGGTACCGGAAGAAAAGATTAAAAAGCAGCTCTTGGATATCAGACAGGAGAAGAGTGCGTCGGATGTGCCCCTGGCACAGGAATTATGGAATTGTTTTTTGAACGAGGACACGCGTCAGGTGGAGATCAACCCGTTGGTGGAGACGAGCGACGGTCGTTTGGTCGCTGCGGATGCGAAGATTGCGATTGATGACGATGCCTTTTTTCGTCATCCGGAATGGAACAACTTGGAACCGCGCACGATGATGGGCCGGCCGCCAACTGAACGTGAGCTCGCCGCTAAAAAAATTGATGAAGGTGAGGCGTACTATCGCGGGACGGCCGGAAAATATATTGAATTGGATGGCGACATTGCCCTTATTTTGAATGGTGGCGGCGCGAGCATTGCCAACATGGATGCTCTGGCGCAGGTTGGGCTTGCAGCGGCTAATTATACGGAATATTCTGGCAATCCACCGCGCGAAAAGGTGTATCAATTGGCTAAAGTGGTATTATCAAAGCCCGACCTCCGTGGCCTTTGGATGTGTGGAGTGGTGGCCAATTTTACTAATGTCAAAGAAACCTTTTTGGGCATCATTGATGCTTTGGATGAACTCAAACCGCAGTATCCGATCGTAGTTCGCCGCGACGGACCGGAAAGCAATGAGGCGTTTGCCTTACTCACGGAGTGTGCGCGAAGAAATAATTTAAATATAAAAATGTTTAAAAAAGAAACCGGCATGAGCGAGACGGCGAAGGTGCTGGCGGAAATGTTGAAAGCATAAAAGTGATTATTCTTTATGGGAATTCTAATTGATAAAAATACTCGAGTATTAGTGCAAGGTATCACCGGCAAGGAAGGGGCGAAAGGAACGAAGGCGATGCTCGACTACGGGACACGCGTGGTGTGCGGCGTGACGCCCAAAAAAGGCGGACAAAAGGTGGAAGGCAAACCGGTTTTTAATTCTATCGCCGAGGCGATGGCGCAGTTTCCGGGTGTGAACACCTCGGTCGTGTACGTGCCGCCGTTTGCCGCCAAGGCGGCTATTTTGGAAGCGATTGAGAACAATATCGCCCTGATTAATGTTTTTGTGGAACGGATTCCGATTAAAGATACCGCCTATTGCTTGGCGGCGGCGAAGGAAAAGAACATTCGTATTTTGGGTCCGAGTTCGCTCGGGTTAGTTGTGCCAGGAGTGGCTAGGCTTGGCGTGATGGGCGGGCCGCTGGTCCAGGAAATTTTTAAGCCAGGCACTATTGGCGTCATTTCGCGCAGCGGCGGCATGAGCAATGAACTTTCTTGGCAATTATCCAAAAATGGATTAGGCCAGAGTGCGACCGCCCACGTTGGCGGCGACCTTTTGATGGGAACGACCTACGCGGACTTGCTGCGTTTGTTTGAAAACGACCAGGCGACGAAAGCTGCTGTTATTTTTGGCGAGCATGGCGGCAGTTATGAATTTGAAATTGTTGATTTGATTAAAAAGAAAAAATATACCAAGCCACTGGCAATTTTTATTGGCGGTAAATTTGCCAGCTCACTCCCGGAAGGGATGAATGTTGGCCACGCCGGAGCAATTGTGGCCCGGGGGCAAGGAGCGGCGGAAAAAGAAGCTGCGCTCAAAAATGTTGGTGTTTTGATCGCGGAGCGTTATGAAGAATTAGTGGAACTCATCAAACCGTATGCTTAATTTTGCCTTTACTTTTTTGGTTTGGGTAGGCAGCTAAGTATGAAGAGGATAATTTTGTTGTTGGCTGCTCTACTCATGTTTTTTGTCATGACCCCCCAAGCCCAGGCGGCGACGGTCGGTTTTGTACCATCGACCGGAGTGTGGTTTTCGCCCACTACTTTTTCACCCGGTGAGGAAGTGTCGGTGAATACGGTAATTATAAATGATGCTTATTCCAGTTTAAATGGGCAAGTCATTTTTTTGGATAATGGAGAGCAAATTGGTTCGGTAGTGGTTGACAATTTGACTGAGGGAACGGCGCGTCAGGTGAACATTCTTTGGCGGCCGGCAGTTGGCGAACATTCGGTTGTGGCGCGGCTTATCAATGTTAGCGCCATTAATGAAGCCGGAGAAACCGAGGCCGTTGATCTGTCTGCCATTAACAGTCAAAGCGGCGAGCCGTTGGTGGTAGCTAATGGCGGAACAGTCGCGCCAACAACAGTTTCGGCATCGGGAAATCCGGCTACAAGTTCAATTCCGTTAGTTGGTGCGGCGGCTATTACCGTTACCGGAACAAGTGGGGAATTTATTATTGCCCCAGCGCCGAAGACTTCAAGCACTGACAATCTGCAGAGCGCCGATTCAGCGTCAGCAATCGATAGCCTGTTTGCAAAAAATCGGGCGGCGTTTGAACAGGCACAGGCGGCGGTCGGAGCTGTGACAACTACGGTGGCAAAAATTAATGGCGTTTATACGGCGACACGGGGGGTTGTCAACAAAACGCAGGAGCTTTATACTCAATTACAATCACTTTTTAGTCAGATTGGACATTGGCTAACTCAACTTGGCCCTTGGCAGCAGAATATCCAATCAATTTGGAATCGGGTAACGGGGAACGACGACCCGAAGCGGGTCGGCATCGTTATCCTTATTGTTCTTTTACCAATTATGTATATTGGATGGCGCTTGCGTCGTCGTTGATGCCAGTACATTAGGCAAATTATTATTGATTTTCATTTTATGAAGTGGAAAACAGCTATTAGCGCGGTTAATAACGGCAATGAAATTGTCCGCGGATATCGTCTGCACGATTTGATGGCCAAAAAGACTTTTACTGAAGTTATTTTTTTAACGCTGCGCGGGCAGCTGCCATCGGCAGCGGAAACGAATGTCCTTAATACTGTTTTAAACAGTATGATTGATCACGGTCCAGGCGTGGCGTCAGCGCATGTGGCGCGTTTTACCAGTTCAACGGGTAACAATTTGTATTCGTCCATTGCGGCCGGCATTTTAGCGCTCGGCGGTTCGCGACACGGCGGCGCGCTCGAAGGGGCGGCAAAATTTTTTCAAGAAAATATCGAGACGAAGGATTTGTCCGGTCTACTTAAAAAATTAAAGGAACAAAAAATGCGCGTGCCAGGATTTGGCCACCGGGTGTTGACTCACGACGCGCGCACGGACGTGTCTTTTTCGGTCGCCCAAAATAATGGTATATTTGGTAAATATTGCGCGTTCGCACAAAAGGTGGAGGAAGAATTAAATTTACACTCGTCAAAAATCGTTCCCATCAATAACGATGGCGCCAACGCGGCGATTTTGCTTGACATGGGGTTCGCTCCGGCAATGATCGGCGGATTTTTTATCATCGGTCGTGCTACCGGGTTGGTAGCGGAGGTATACGAGGAAATGTCTTCTGGTGAAGGACTGCGACGGATCGATGAAGAAGATGTTGAGTATGTGGGAGAAAAAGATAAAAATATATAAAAATATGCCGTTGCACCTCGATGACGAATCATTAATTTTTGAAACGCAGTACTGGAAGGTTTACCCTTCAATTGATCAGACATATTTGGGGCGCTCCATTATATTTCTGAAAAGAGAAAATTGTGGCGATTTGGCCGATCTCAAACCTGATGAAATTATTGATTTTCTTTTGCTGGTTAAAAAGTTGGAAAATGCTTGCCGTAAAGCTTTTGGGGCAGTTATGTTTAATTGGGCATGCTTGATGAATGATGCGTATCAAAATGTTCCACCTGATCCGCAAGTTCATTGGCATTGTAGGCCGCGTTACAATCATCCCGTCACATTCGCTGGCCATGAGTTTGAAGACACTTCTTTTGGAACTCATTATTTGAGAGGAACTAATTTTGCTGTTGATTCGAGCGTTCAGAGGCAGATTATTTCAGCCATTAAAATGCAGCTTTCTTAAATAGTATGTACTCAATCTTAGAGACAAAACCAGGAAACGATTATGAGCTCCTCGACAGTGGTGACGGAGAAAAACTTGAACGATATGGTCAGGTGGTGATTGCCCGTCCAGACCCGCAAGCCTTATGGCATAAGCGTTTGCCACCGGCCGAATGGAACAGCGCACAGGCTTATTTTAAACGAACCGCCTCCTCACAGGCGGTCAAAAATGGTGAGGATTCAAATTGGAGTACACGCGGCAAGGTGCCGGAACGCTGGCAAATTAATTTTGCGGGATTAAAATTTTGGATTAAATTATCGGCTTTTAAACACACGGGTTTGTTTCCGGAACAAGCGTCTAATTGGCGGTGGATGGCGGAACGCATTCAGGCTGCGGGACGACCAGTACGCATTTTGAATTTATTTGGCTACACCGGTGGCGCCAGCCTGGCCTGCGCTCAGGCGGGTGCAGAAGTGGTACATGTGGACGGGTCGAAAGTGGCGATTGGATGGGGGCGGGACAATGCCGCGCTTTCCGGGTTGGCGGATAAACCAATCCGTTGGATTTTAGATGACGCGATGAAGTTTGTACAGCGAGAAATTAAACGCGGGAAAAAGTATGAAGGGATTATTATGGACCCGCCGGCATTTGGTCACGGACCAAATCGTGAACTGTGGAAAATTGAAAATCATCTTCCGTTGCTTCTCGATGCTTGTCGTCAAGTTTTAAGCGAACGGCCACTTTTTGTTTTGATTAATGGCTATGCTTCTGGTTATTCGGCGATTGCGTATAAAAATAATTTGCTTGAAATGATGAACGGGTTTAAGGGCGAAATAGAAATGGGGGAATTGACGGTCGCGGAAAAAAATAGCCAGCGATTGCTGCCGTGTGGAATTTTTGCACGATGGAGTTAGTTGGCGATCAATTTATGGAAAGTGATTTGAAAGTGTTGTATGAAGACAATCATTTGATCGCGGTGTATAAACCGGCGGGAGTTTTGGTGCAAGGCGATGAGACAGGCGACCCAACGCTCATGGATGAAGTGAAGTATTATCTTAAGACGAAATATCATAAACTGGGAAAAGTTTATCTCGGTCTCCTTCATCGACTGGACCGGCCCGTGCAGGGAATTATTTTGTTTGCAAAAACGAGCAAAGGGGCATCGCGTCTATCGCAGCAGTTTCGGGAGCACAAAGTCGAAAAAATATACGAAGCGATTGTTGTCGGAAAACCAAAAAAAGCAAAGGACACCTTGGTGCATTGGCTTAAAAAAGACAAGAGTAAAAACAAGGCGACGGTATATATGAATGAGACAACGGGAAGTCAAGAAGCGGTATTACATTATGAAATCGAGAGAACGAATGGAAAATTTTCACTTCTTAAAATTAGACTGGAAACAGGGCGTCCACATCAAATTCGAGCGCAACTGGCAGCGATCGGTTGTCCAGTTGTCGGTGATGTAAAATATGGCGCGCCGGAGGCTCTGCCCGACAAATCATTGGCCTTAGCAGCTACCAGTTTAACTTTTGCGACGGCTACCGGTACAACACGGCAAGAATTACGCATACCCTTGCTATCGGCTTGGAGCCGTTTTGTCGAAAGTGGATGACATAACGTGGCGGCACGTTGACAATTTTTTTAAGCCTCAGTAAAGTAAGCAGGCCATAGATTATCATTTATAAATTAATGTAAGTTATGAAGAAAATAGGTTTTTTGTTCATCCTTTTGAGCGGATTAGCACTTATGGGTGCTGGCTGCAATACGGCCAGCAGTCCTGTGACAACGACGGGAATGGTCGGGCAGACGTCGGCTGCTGCTAACACCATTAAAATTGGCGCCATCATGCCGTTGACCGGGGACGCAGCAGTTGAGGGTCTCCCTTCAGAAAAAGTCGTTCGATTGGCGGTTGATCAAATAAATGAAAAGGGCGGTATTGATGGAAAACAGTTGCAGCTAATTGTCGAAGACGGAAAGTGTGATGGACAGGATGCCGCCAACGCAATGCAGAAATTAGTAAGTGTTGACGGTGTGAAAGTAGTCATTGGGGGTCTTTGCAGCAGCGAGAGCTTGGCCGCTGCCCCTATTGCCAATGCTAATCATGTCCTTTTGTTTTCCCCCTCGGCAAGCAGTCCAGAACTAACCACGAAAGGTGGGCACTATTTCCTTCGTGATTATCCAAGCGACGCCTCGCAGGGAAAAGTTTTAGCTGATGTGGCGTATAATAAGAAGGGGTTGAGGAAAATCGCCATCATTGAAGAGCAGAATGATTACCCCATGGGAGTGGCGGATGCATTTATCGCTGAATTCGAAAAGCTCGGCGGCAACGTGCAAACTGAACAGTTTGCTCCCGAGGTAACCGATTTCCGTACAACCCTTACTAAATTACGTTTATCTAATCCTGACGCTTTGTTTGTAAGCACCCAGGCGCCTAAGGCCTCGGAACTTATTTTGAGTCAGGTGAAGGAGCTTAATTGGGAAGTGCCGCTTATAGGTGTAGATATTGTCGCTGGTTCGGATCTGCCTAAGGCGCATCCCGATCTTGTCGAAGGAATGTTAGTCGCGGAATTTGGTTATGATGCCAGTAGTACGCCCTTTCAAAATTTTGTATCAGCGTATAAAGCAAAATACAATGAAGATCCACAGTTTTTGAGTTATGCGCAGACGGAATATGACGCGGTTAATATTTTAGCGGATGCCATCAAGGCCGTCGGTTATGATAGCGACAAAATTTTAGCTTGGCTTCACGGTGTCCAGAATTGGCCCGGTATTTCGGGTCCCATTTCTTTTGATTCGACTGATGGCGATCGATCTGTTGGAATTCACCGACCAGAAATCATCACTGGCGGCAAGGCCGTGCCGTTTAATGGCTAAATGAGTTTCCTCTGGAAAGCTAACCCGGCAATATAAAATGGTGCCGGGTTTGTCTTGTCATACGAATGGCACTTTGCTATGCTACCCGAAGCTTTTTATCTATGTTGATTATTCAACTTCTTATTAACGCTCTGATCGCTGGCGCGATTTATGCTCTTATTGCCTGCGGTTTCAGCATTATTTATACGACCAACCGTTTTGTTCATTTGGCGCACGGCGGAGTGGTGGCGGCGGGAGCCTATTTTTTTTATTCCGCCAGCGTCACCTATCATTTGCCTTTTTGGCTGGCTGGTTTGATCGCAATTTTTCTTTCCGCTCTTCTTGGTCTTGTTTTATATTTGGCAGTTTACTATCCGCTGCAGCGGAAAAAGGCTTCTCGGGCGGTGCTGCTTATCGCCGGTTTGGCGCTCCTTATGGTCATCAACAATGGTTTACAACTTTTTTACGGCGCTGATGTCAAAGTTATTTTTAATGATTGGTTAGAAACGGTGGTGAATGTCGGCGGAGCGGCGATTACCTATTTGCAGATAATTATTATTTTAGTGTCATTCCTTGCCTTGCTTGGTGTGTGGTTTTTCAGTAGTTATACCAAACTTGGCAAAGTTATTCGGGCTGTTGCCGATAATGCCGAATTGGCTGCCGTGACGGGGTTTAACACCATGTTCGTCCGTGCCGGTGGTTTTATTATTGGTTCGGCCTTAGCTGGTTTGGCCGGAATTCTGGTTGGTTTGGAAGAGAATATCGAGCCAGTGATGGGAACTGCTCTCATAATCAAGGGCTTTACTGGCGCTGTCGTCGGCGGTATTTTTTCATGGCCCGGAGCAGTTTTGGGCGGCTACTTGCTTGGCCTGGTCGAAAATATTGGCATCTGGTTTTTGCCTTCAGGCTATAAAGATGCCATAGCTTTTGTTTTGTTGATAATTTTTTTGCTTTTTCGCCCCAATGGTATTT
>JAJYIJ010000081.1 GCA_021790135.1 bacterium
TTTCTTCTCACTAATGAACGAGCTCTTTTCGACTGGGCATCAAAACAAACGTACATTGCCCTCGGCAATATGATGACGGCGGCGGCTCTCCTTGGCATCGACTCGTGCCCGATTGAGGGGTTTAATCGCGAAAGCGTGGAAAAATTTTGATTGAAGCCGGTGTTTTTGATCCATCTCATTTCGGTGTATCGTGTTTGGCGGCTTTTGGTTACCGCGCCGCCCCTCCGACGCGACCAAAAACGAGGCGAGCGGCGGAAGAAGTGATTGAATGGAAACTATAATTTTTTAAAACTATGCAACTGATCAGTCTTAATACTTTTGGCGGATGTTTTCTGAATCCATTTCTAGATTTTGTCAAAAAAAATGCCACCAACACTGACATTTTTTGCTTCCAAGAAGTGCTTGACACGCCAGAGACTGAGGCCACCGAGGAAGAGCGCCTGCATCAGTTCAGCGAATTAACGAAAATACTGCCAGATTTTCAAGGCTTCTTTGCTCCAGCCCAAGATCATGACGACCCGATCACAAAACTGACAAGCGTGGCCACGCTGGGATTGGCAACTTTTGTGCGGAAAAAATATTCTCTTCAAAGTAACGGCGATTTTTTTATTTGTAATAAACGAAACTCTTTTGTCCGGCCGGACTCTGCAACGTTCCCTCATAACTTACACTACATACAGCTACCATTCGCTGGGACTTTGCTCACGGTATGCAATCTTCACGGCATAAGTAAACCCGATGATAAACTTGACTCACCAGAACGCCTTCAGCAATCACAGAAAGTATTAGACTTCGCGCAGGAGCAACCAGGTGAAAAAATAATTTGCGGTGATTTTAATCTGTTTCCGGAGACAGAAAGTATTTTGATGTTTGAAAAAAATGGTTTTGATAACCTCATTAAAAATTTTAACGTCAAAACGACACGCGGCAGCCTGATCAAAAAAATGCATCCTGAATATGGCACTGGACCCAATGGTTGGCAGGAATATGCCGACTATGTTTTGACTACTTCAGGAGTGAGGGCAGTGGGCTTGTCGGTTCCAGATCTTCCCCTCTCCGATCACTTACCGATGCTACTGACATTTGAGTTGACCGCCTAAAGTCATAACCGCAAAACTTTTTTGGTTTTTTTGAACTCTTGACAGGTGTTTATTTCTCTGGTGGCCACTATCTTCGTCGTGGTATACTTTAATTTATAATATTTACTCATTTATTTTTTTCTCAAATGCAACATATTTTATTTTTTAAATTTTAATTGAGTTTGGACTATAGTTATTTTATGAAAACAAAAACCATTATTTATATCATTATTATTCTCGCCGTGACGGGTGGCATCGTTGCCTTTGTCGCTTGGCAGCCAACTCCAGGGGCAACGCCGGCGGTTCCAGCAGCTGCTCCAAGCCAACCGACAGCCAGCGCCACCACAGGGGCCGTTCCTCCCGCAGCACCCGTCGGATCGGTGGCGGGGGTTGACTTAAGCGAATTCGAAAATCAGGCCAATCAATCCGCAGCACTGGCCAATCAAGATGGCACAGCCGATGCGCAAGCGATTAGCAATGACGGCTCCCTCATCAATTCTTCAACCGATTCAGTGACTAACCCAATTCAATAATGTGTATATGAAAAAAAATATTACGTACCTTTTTCTGGCTGGTTTAGCTGTTCCTTTTCTCTTGGCTTCAAGCGTTGCGGCAGCTGGACGGCCAACACTGGCACAACAAACAGCAGATATTGGCGCTAAAAATTTTTGTACAACTTTTTCCAGTTTAGCGCAAAAATATTTAACTAATGTTACGAATCAAATTAATAAACTCACCAGCCGCATTGATACGGAAGGACAGGACGTCACTGCCAATCGACAAAAAGCGGACACTACTTTAGCTCAAAAACGATCCACCTGGGAACAAAATCGCCAAGCAATTTATACGAAGCTGGACAACCGCGCGACCACAACAGTCCAGCAGCAAGCGGTGGCGACGTTCAAAACAACAATCGAAGCGGCCATAACGACACGCGAAAACGCTATCGATGCCGCACAAACCGCTTTCCGCCAAGGCTTTGACCAATTAATCACCGTGCATCAAACCGACGCAAAACAAGTTCTGACGGCCTATCAAACCGCCTTGCAAGCAGCAATCAATCAAGCCGACAACAGCTGTTCGAGTGGAACAACGGCCGCGACCGTCCGTACCTCATTCCATTCCGCCTTGGAGGCGGCAAGACAAGCCCGCGTAGCTTCAACCCAGGGAATCGACAAAATCGGACCGCAAGTGGCCGCTTTGACACAAACCCGTAAGGATGCCATCCAGCAGGCGGTTCAAAACTTTCAAACCGTCGAACAAGCCGCCGTCGCTGCTCTACGGGCCGCTTTTATGGAGACAATGCCGCCGACTTCCGCTACTACTTCCAGCGCTACCGCTACTCCATAAGACGCGGTAAAAACAACTTTCAACTGTAGCAAACCGTCGCTCTCCCCAGCGACGGTTTTGTATTTTATGAACATTGTTAAGGAGCGGCAAAGTGTGCTACTATAGACAGAGCAATTTGACATATTAAAAGGAACAAAATCTATTTTTTTCGCGTATTAAAATAAGAGGCTTCTTTGTCTTCCCTTTCATCCATTTTAATTATTGCCTATTTAAATTTTTTGCCTATGCAAAAACTTTTCTCCTCGACTGCGTTGGCCATATCCTTAGCAGCAAGTTTCATCGTTGCTTTCCTATTGCTGGTGGCCCCCGCGGCAGCAGCGCTTACGCCGAAGCTTGTCCTCGGCAGTTCGAGCCAAGGCTACGTCCAAATGACGGTCACTGCCGATCCTAACGCCAGCATTCAACTAACCTACTATCCGAACGGCTCCACTGTACCAACGACGCTAAATGGTTTCGGCGTCACCGATTCGAGCGGAAATTTTTCGACGAGTTTTAACATGGCGACCTATAATATTCTCACTGGCACGCCGGTCTACGTGACTGTCAATGGGGCACAGTCAGCTGCCAGTGCTTGGCCGGATTATACTTCCAACACTACCAACTCTTCGACGGGTGGCATTTCACTTAGCCAAACTTCAGTGAGTATTAGCCCCAGCCAAACTGTCGATGTAGTAATGTATGGCAGTACCAACAACACCTACTTCGTTTCGAGTAACTCCAATTCAAGCGTGGTAAGCGCCAGCGTCAGTGGATCCACTCTTATTCTTTATGGAGGAGCTTCCAGCGGGAGTTCAACAGTGACGGTGTGCTCAGCCGTGAATACTAGTGCCTGCACCACGGCCTATGTAACCAACGGTTCTTCCTCAGCGCTCCTTCTCAGCCAAACGAACGTTTCCATGACTGTTGGCCAAAGCACAGTTGTAACTGCTTCAAACGCGACTATTTCAACAGCAACAACAAATTCGTCCGCCGTTACTGTTTCGGCGAGCAGCAACCAAGTTACTCTTATTGGTATTAGTGCCGGGACAGCGAATGTTTTGGTTTGCAGCACGGCCGGAGTTTGTTCGAGTATTACAGCCACAGTACAAGCAGTGAATTCTTCTACATCGGGCGGCTTAGCCTTCAGCCAAAGTAGCGTCATTCTCGGCATCGGCCAGAGCACGGTCGTGACGGCTAATAATGCCATCATCGCTTCTGCTAGCAGCAACTCGGCCAGCGTTGTGGCCAGCGTGACGAATGGCAGCATCACCCTAACGGGCGTTAGCTATGGATCGGCCAATGTTTTGGTTTGCAGCACCACATCCCTCTGTGGCACAATTTATGTTGTCGTGCAGAGCGGTTCAAATTCATCAATGTCAAATTTAACACTTAGCCAGACGAATGTTTCTTTGACTGTCGGTCAGAGTGTGAACATCAGCGCGACCAACGCGACTATCGGGTCGGTCGAGAGTAATTCCTCGGCCGTGCTCGCTTCCGTCAATAATGGCCTAGCCACGCTCACCGGCGAAAGCGCTGGTTCAGCAACGGTTCTTATTTGCAGCACTGCCAGTGTCTGCAGCACCATCCCCGTCACTGTCATTTCATCCGGCACTTCCGCTTCTGAACTCACTCTTAGCCAGACAAGTCTTTCGGTTGTTTCCGGCCAAGTGGTCGATGTGACAATTTCAGGCAGCACTGCGAACAGTTATTATCTTTCTACTAATTCCAACCCCAGCGTCGCCACCGCCAGCGTCAGCGGCGATGTTATTGTGGTCACCGGCGGCACGACGATCGGTAC
>JAJYIJ010000082.1 GCA_021790135.1 bacterium
TTTTGAGACTACCCCGACGCCTTTTGCTTTTCTTTTTTATTTTATATTCTTTTCTTCTCCATAGTTATCTGCCGCTGACGCACCAGCTTCTGTATGGCGCTGATTCTTGGCGGCATATTGCCGACGAGGCGCGTCTTTTGGCCGGTCTATCTTTAACGCCGGCCTCACTCGCCGCTCAGGCCTCGGCCGTTGGAACGCTCATCGGAGTTATTTCTTATTGGCAACTTTGGTTTTTAACGATTCTTATCGCCAAGCTTACAACTCTTAATTTGATTTTTGTTAATGCCTGGCTTTTGCCGGTGCTCTGGTCGATTGCATTTCCTGTTTTATTTTTTCGCGTGGTGAAGGAACTTCATTTTTCGGAGCGGTGGTCGTTCGTTCTATTGTGGCTCTCGGCCTGGCCATTTGCTCTCCAAACCGCCGGTTCGTTTTCTCTGCCGGTTAATTTGGGATTTTTATTATGGTTAGCAGCGATAGTTATTATGCTGTGGTGGCTTTCTGAGCCGTCACGGCGAAAAATATATTGCTTGATTGTTGTCGGCCTGATCTTGACGTTTGGCTATGCTTTATTTGCGGTGCTTTTCTGGCTTTCTGTTTTGATTTTGGTGCTTTTGAAATATATGAAGGGCAGCAGCGGGCGTTGGTTTTTGGCAGCAGCGGGCGGGTTGGTTATCCCGGCGTTTGAATTGTTCGCTGGTTATAGTACCATCGATTGGCATTTGAACGGCTGGAGCGCTTTTAAACAACTGGTTGGCAATTTTTCCGGTTGGTATCTGGCCGATGGCCCACGTCCGCATGTTATTGCCAGCGGTAATATTCTTTTTAATCAAGTACCCAGCTACGCTTTTATTCCCAATTGGTTGACGGCCTGGCATTGGTGGATAGTCATCGCTGCACTATTTTTTTTCAGCCTCACGATCTATGGCATGTATCTTGGTTTCCGTTCTGAATCGCGGGCATGGCAGTGGCTGACCTTTTTGGCTGAAAGCTTGTTTGTCAGCTACGTGTGTTCGTGGTATTTGCTCGGCGGAGAACATATTTTAGCGCGACGGCTGGACGTTGTCCTAGCTTTTTTCAGTGTCATTTTTTTTGGTTTCGGACTCACACATTGGCTCACCCATCATTTTCTCAATTTCTCCGCGAGAAGGCGGTCTCTGGGAATTGCTAGTCTGCTTGTTCTTGGCAGTTTGGCTGTGGCCGCTTCATACAGCCTCGGACCCGCGAGTGCTGCCGTCAGTACTGATCAATATGCGGCCATGGGATATATTTGGAATCAGGAACTGAACGCTTCGTCGCATTGCGTTTTGGCGGATACCTATTCACTTTTAGCCTTGGAAGCAATTTCAAAGCGTGCAATTGTCGGGGGTGGTTTTCCAATGGATACTAATTTTGGTCAACCGGAATTAGCCAGATTGTATGACCAACTAACAAGCACGCCGACGCCAGCCTTGCTTGACGAAGCTCTACGAGTTACCGGCGCCAACCAGTGTTGGCTGGCACTGCCGGCTGGACAGAAATTTGAAACCAAGCCGACACTCCTTGCCGGTTTACCTTTTCAACAATTTGGAAAAATATTCGTTTGGCGGTATACTAAATAACTAGTATGCAGACAGATTGTCTTTTTTGTAAAATCGTGGCTGGCAAAATTCCGAGTTACACCGTGTATCAAGACGATTTTGTTTTGGCTTTTTTAGATATTCACCCTTGTTCCAAGGGCCACACGGTTATTATTCCGAAAGAACATTTTACTGATGTGCAAGAAATAACCGACGAAGCCTGGAATCGTTTGGCGAGCGGTTTGAAAAAAGTGATTGATCGGGTGGAAGTAGTGCTGCAACCTGATGCTTTGAATGTTGGTTTAAATGATCGACCGATTGCTGGGCAGGCGATCGGGCACGTGCATTGGCACATCATTCCGCGGTATGCCGGCGATGGCGGCGGGTCAATGCACTCGATCGTACGTCAACAAAACCCGGGAGATGTAGAGAAGACAGCCGCTTTATTCAAATAATTTTTAGCGCATGTCGCAAAAGTATATCATCCGCAAGAGCGAAGTTTTTCATCAAAATCCGCGTTGGGCTTACAAACATGATGAAGTGGAATTGCCAAGCGGAAAAATGCTGGATTATTTTTATGGAGAAAAGATCGGTGGGGTTATCATCGTTCCCGTTTTAGAAGATGGGCGGCTCCTGCTCGAAAAGCAAGAACGGTATCTCCACCCAAAATTATCATTGGAGTTTCCTCGTGGTTCGATGGAAACGGGCGAGGCGCCAAGCGAAGCGGCCAAGCGAGAATTCATCGAAGAAACGGGTGGAGAAGCCAGAGAATTAATAGGTCTTGGCACGATTGAACCGTGGAATTCGTGGCTTCGCGACACTCTCCATATTTTTCTCGCCACGGGCGTGCAGGTGGTCGGGGGGCAACAGCTTGATGAGGATGAAAAAATTGAGATTGTTTATCGGCGGGTGGACGAGTTTGAAGACATGATTCGGCGCGGAGAAGTGTGGGATGGCATTACGCTGGCGGCCTGGGCATTGGCGCGAGAGCACATTTACAAGTTACAACAGCAGTAAGTATGGGGAAAAAAAGGAGGACAATATTGTTAGTCGTTGCGATTATTCTTTTGTCGGCATTAGCTTTTTGGAATGAACAGCATTTTCCATTGACTGCAGCAGCTCCATCAGTGCAAGCAACGACGACGATCATCCGGCTAGACAAAAGCGTAACAAAAGGGGTTCGTTTGGAAACTCAAACGGGCCAGGCAGCCACGACAACGGTGGTTGGTGACGTGGCCTGGGTGGCGCGAGTAGTGGATGGCGACACGATCGAACTTGCTGACGGCGAGAGAGTACGTTACATTGGAATGGACACGCCCGAAACGGTCGATCCACGAAAACCGGTGCAATGCTACGGGCATGAGGCATCGGCTTACAACAAAAACCTGGTCGAGAACAAACAAGTCGTGTTGGTTGCCGATCAAGTTGATAAAGACAAATATGGCCGGCTCTTGCGCTATGTATATTTAACGGATGGGACGTTCGTTAATTTGACTTTAGTTGAACAAGGTTATGCTCGAGTGCTCACCATTCCGCCAAACGATTCGCTGACGTCTGAATTTATAGCTGCTGCCCACGAAGCACGGGCCGCGGGAAGAGGGCTTTGGACGGCGTGTGGAGCGAGTACCTGAAAGTATTATATACATTTTATGAAATATCTGCGTATCATTCTTGGTTTCGTTATTATTGCGGCAGTGGCTTGTCTGTATTTTTATTATTATTTACCGGAGCAACAAAAATCGTTGTCGCCGCTCTCGGCGTTGCCGGTGCCCTTTCTTTCTTCGCCGTCTCCGCTCGCCAGTGCGTCTCCGAGCAACCAAACGGGGGTGACCACAAGCAGCGAAGAAACGGCAACTTCAACTAATAAAATTTCTACTTCAACAACAATTATGCAATTTAATCCTGCCAAACAATACATCGCCACTTTGAAAACTACCGACGGTTCGATCGTGATCGCACTCAATCGCGGCGAGACGCCGAAGACGGTTGAAAATTTTATTACCTTGGCCGAAAAACATTTTTATGACAAGACGATTTTCCACCGCGTCATCAAAGGTTTTATGATCCAAGGCGGTGACCCGACGGGGACCGGTCGTGGCGGCCCAGGCTATACTTTTGCCGATGAACCATTCACAGGAAGTTATACGCGCGGCACAGTCGCAATGGCTAACTCCGGCCCGAATACAAACGGCAGTCAGTTTTTTATTATGCAAGACACCGTCGCTTTGCCACATAACTATGTCATTTTTGGACACGTGATTCACGGCTTGAATGTTGTTGACGCCATTGCTGACGCACCGGTGGAAGCGAGCGCGACGGGCGAGCTGTCGAAACCGGTTCACCCCGTCAGTGTTGAGTCTGCTACTATCTCAGTGCAATAAACTATCATGTATGCCCGCGCTTATTGTGGATATTGAAACAGTCGGAGAAAATTTTGATAGTCTTGATGAAACTACTCAGCACATGTTGACGCGGTGGATTGAACGCGAATCTGGAAGTAAACAAGAATACGAAGAGGCCTTGCAGGAAGTCAAAGAAGGTTTGGG
>JAJYIJ010000083.1 GCA_021790135.1 bacterium
TTTAATCGGAGAATGGCGCCAAGGCTCGCTTAGCCAAGCTGAGGAAGCTGCCTTTGTTTCGCTTCTCGTCATTAATATCACCTCGCCCGCCCTTTTCCACGTTCTCGGAATCATCCTCATCACCTGGCTTTTAGCCTCCGCCTCAGTTCACCAGGCGCTATGAAAATGAAATATATTCACACTTTTGGCAACGAACTAAAAAGCATTTTTGTCTACCGCGCACGCGTTCTCAATTGGGTAGTGTACGACCTCTTGAGCTTCATCGTTTTCCCTTTCATTTGGCTCACTGTCTATGCCGGACGCTCATCCATCGCGGGCTTTGATCGCGCCGATATCGTCACCTATTATATTCTGACAGCGTACATTAGCAGTATGGCCCTGGCGCACCAAAGTCGCGTTGTCAGAAAAGACATCGTCCACGGCAAGCTTAATACCTATTTAACACGACCGTTTCCCTATCTTTTGGTCGGTACGATTCATGATACCGCCTATCATTTTGTCACATTTTTTATTGCCACATTGGTAGGCCTCGCCGTAATCTTCGCTCTCCCCACGTACGTTGTCTTGCCGCGTTCGCCACTATTGGCTGCGCTTTTTGCACTGAGTGTTATTCTCACCTACTGCCTGACGCTTTGTTTCGAAGAACTTATCGGTTTATCATCCTTTTGGCTTGGCGAGACAACCGGCCTTAACCAATCATTCGACCTGGTGACGACCGTCTTGTCTGGCCAGCTGGCACCGCTCGCTTTTTTCCCACTTGCCATTCAATCCATTGCTCGTTTTCTGCCCTTTCAGTATTTATTTTATTTTCCAACCGAAATTTATCTCGGTAAGCTCTCGAGCCAGGGGCTACTAAACGGCTTCACGATCGAAGGGCTGTGGCTCCTTGGACTCGTGGGCGTCATCCTGGCTGTTTGGCGCCGCGGACTCTATCGCTATGACGGAGCGGGAATGTAAATATGCTGCGAAAATATTTCAATCTTTATAAAACCTGTATTGCCAACTCTCTCTCTTACGAAGCGGAGTATCGTTATGATACCCTGATCAAGCTTTTTACCAATATTTTGTGGATAGGCATGATGTTCATAACAATTGAGGTCATTTTTTCACAAACGCAATCGATTGGCGGCTGGAACAAAGGCGAAGTCTATTTGATGACAGTATTCTGGATCATCGCCGATGAAATTTTTTCAATGCTTTTTAGCAAAAACTTGTTTGGCCTCTCCGACCTCATTACCGACGGCGACTTAGATTTTTATTTAACGAAACCGGTCGCTCCCTTATTTCTTGTCTCAACACGCTTCCTCAACATTGGCGGTCTCTATCGCCTGCTCATCGAAGGAGGCATTTTGGGCTGGCTTTTATGGCATTTTCACTTTCCAATTACTCTCCCAACCACCTTGGCTGCGGCTCTCCTCTTGCTGCTGTCGGTGGTTATCGATTACTCACGCGTGTTAATCGGTAACACTTTTTCTTTCTGGTTTTTACGCTTTGACAATATCAACGACGTCATCGGCGCTCTGAGCAGTGTCGGTCGCTATCCATTGTCAATCTGGCCACGCACCTTTAAAATTATTTTTCTCACCGTGCTGCCCGTCGCTTTTAGCGGATTTCTTCCCGCCGCCGCTTTCGTCGGGCGCGCCGCCTGGTACCTTCTTGCCTATGCCGTCGTATTCACAATCATATTTTTTTATATTGCCGCCCGTTTCTGGAACTTTGCCCTTCGCCATTATTCCAGTGCCTCAAGTTAATAAGGACTATTACTAAACACTATGGCTAGCATCACCGTCAAAAATCTATCAAAAACCTACGAATATCACAAAAAAGAGCCAGGGCTGTGGCAGTCAGTCAAAAGCATCGTACACCGAAAAAAATTATTTTTTACTGCGGTGAAAGACCTTAATTTTACGATCCAAGAGGGTGAGCTGGTTGGTTTTCTAGGGCCAAACGGCGCCGGGAAGACGACCACGCTCAAAATGCTTTCAGGCATTCTCTACCCAAGCACCGGCGAGGCGCGCGTACTGGGGCACATACCA
This sequence comes from bacterium, assembly GCA_021790135.1. Lineage (GTDB taxonomy): Bacteria > Patescibacteriota > Patescibacteriia > Magasanikbacterales > GWA2-37-8 > JAJYIJ01. The sequence continues at coordinate 2,037 of JAJYIJ010000083.1, forward strand.
GCAAAACGAGAAAGCGCCCTCCAAAAACAATTTGCCATTGTCATGGGGCAAAAAAATCAACTCTGGTGGGATTTACCGCCGATGGAAAGCTTCCTCTTAAATAAGGATATTTACGAAATTGACGACCTTGCCTTTGGCAAGACTCTTGATGAGTTGACCAATCTGTTAAATATTAAAGATATTTTAAATGTTCCGGTCCGTAAACTTTCACTTGGCCAACGCATGAAGTGCGAATTGGCTGCCGCTCTGCTGCATGACCCTAAAGTTCTTTTTTTGGATGAACCGACGATTGGGCTTGACGTCGTATCGCAAAAAAATATCCGCGAATTTCTCAAGGGATACAACCGAACCAAAAAAACGACAATCCTCCTCACGTCGCACTATATGGAAGATGTCGAAGCGCTTTGCGAACGTGTTATCATTATCAATCATGGCAAACTCCTCTATGATGGCGCGCTCAAAAAATTGGTCGACACCTACATTCAGCAAAAAATATTGGATGTTACCTTCACTGCCCCCGTCGAAAAAGAGCGGCTGGCGCACTTTGGGGGAATTCTCCAATATGAACCGGAACACTGTGTTTTGGAAGTAACTAAAGAAAAAACAAAAGAAAACGCCCTCGCCATTCTTGCCGAGCTGCCGGTGGATGATATCTTGATCAACGAAATTCCGGTAGAAGAAGTCATTCGAAAAATTTTCACGACTCAACCGCTGGCTGAAAACAAATGATGTTTACGCAAAACAATCTCTCGGGCGGCTTCGTAAGCGTACACTTTTTTTGTTTTCCACGGTAAATAATATACCCACTTCGGCAGCCACTGGCTGTACCCCTTTCGGCCATGAACAATTTTTGTATACAAGAGGTCGGGCGTAAAAATTCCCTTTTTTTCCTGCTCGAGCAAGGTTAGCCACAAGTCCCAATCTTGGAAACGTTGTAGTGTTTCGTCAAACGGCCGCGCGAGATCCATCAAAACCTCGCTTCGAATAAGCGCCGTAGTATCGATATAGTTTACTCGTTTCAAACGATCAGCGGCGAATGGCTGGCTTTTCATGATTTTCCAACCAAAACGATAGGAGGCGTACGCATAGGCGGCCACTGGCGATTCATCTAGTTGTTTTTTCATTTTCGCTAACATGTCCCTGGGGGCAAGAGTGTCAGCATCCCAAAAAATTACAAATTCACCCTTGCGCGCCTCCTGCCAACCGCGATTACGAGCGGCCGCCGCCCCCTGATTTTTTTGTTTAATAATTTGCAGGGTTACTTTCGACGAGTCAGCCTTTCCTGCCAGTTCCTCTTTTGCTTCTCTAAGTGCCGATTCAATATCATCGCTGCTTCCGTCGTCAATGATTATCACTTCAAGCGGTCGATAGACCTGTGCCATAAGCGAACGCCAACTCCTTCGAAAAGCAGCAGCGTGATTATACACAGGAATAATAACCGTAATAAGCGATTCCATAGATTTTATTCCAGATGTAATTTTTCGATCTGCTTCAACCATTGAAATACCTCGTTCGCTCGCGCCCGCCCGGCCTCTCCCAGTCGCCGCCCGTAGTCAGGTTGCTGCAGTATATCAACAATCGCTTTTGTAACAGTCTTTTCTTCGGTAACATCGACAACAATGCCCGTCGCGAGATGTTGTACCGCCTCTTCCACGCCGCCAACCCGCCCCGCCACCACCGGCAAACCCGCCGCAGCGGCTTCAAGAAACACCGTGCCAAATCCTTCTTCATGCTCTTCGTCCACGTGCGTCAAAAGAACAAACACATCAGCCAGGTGATAGAGTTCCGCCAACTCCGCCGGCGGCAACGTTCCAAGAAAACGTACAACGTTTTGCAGATTATTCTGTTCGACTTGAGCCAGAAGCTGCGCCTCCTTTGGCCCGGAACCCACCATGACAACGACCGCGTTCGGTACTTTGTCCAAAATTGCTGGCAAAAGACGCACGAGATGCGGCAAACCCTTTCCCTCCACCATTCGAG
>JAJYIJ010000084.1 GCA_021790135.1 bacterium
TGAGTTTTTGTGATGGAGTCCACCTCGCACATATGCCTGCCGTACAAGATCACAAACGCGCATTTATTGGTGATCTCGGGCCGAACACGGGCGGTATGGGAAGCTACTCCGACAGCAATCATTCGCTGCCTTTTCTGACTCCAGAAGATATCGAACAGACTCACATGATTAATGAAAAAACTGCCAAAGCCTTATATGAAACATTTAAAATTGGCTACAAGGGAATTCTGTATGGCGGTTTTATGGCCACCAGAGATGGGGTCAAACTGATTGAATATAATGCCCGCTTCGGCGATCCGGAATCCTTAAACGTTTTGGCGATTATGGAATCGGATTTTGTTGAACTCGGTCAGGCCATCATCAATGGCACACTGACAAAAGAAAACGCCCGCTTTGCCGCCCTCGCGACCGTCTGCAAATATGCTGTACCCCTTGGGTATCCTGACAATCCAACAAAAGACGAACCGATTGATGCCTCTCGCGTTTCTGACCAAGAACGACTCTATTATGCGGCCGTTGACGAGCGGGATGGTCTCCTCTATGAAACCGGTTCGCGCACCGCCGCGGTGGTCGGAGTCGCCGCCACGATCGCCGAAGCTGAATCGATCGCCGAAAAAGAAATTAACCTCCTCCGCGGCCCCCTGTTTCATCGCGAAGATATTGGCACCCACGATTTGATTGAGCAGCGTGTCGCCATGATGCACCAACTAAGAAACTATTAATATGCTCCATCTGGCCGTCCTAGGTTCCACCAAAGGCACTGATCTGGAAACAATTATACAAGCGATCGAGGAAAAAAAACTGAATGCCAACATTGAAGTGGTAATCAGTAACAAAGCTGATGCCTACATTTTAGAACGCGCCCAGAAACATGGTCTAAAGGCTGTCTTTCTCGACCCGACCAACATGACGCGAGAAGAGTACGACACAAAAATTCTGCAAGAACTGACAAATTTAAAAATCGATTATATTCTACTCATCGGCTATATGCGGATCTTGAGCACAAAATTTGTTCGAGCTTACCCTCACAAAATTCTGAACGTTCACCCATCGCTCCTGCCCGCTTTTGCCGGGGGTATGAACGCGAATGTTCACCAAGCTGTTTTGGCAGCCGGGGTGAAGGAAACTGGCTGCACGATTCATTATGTTGATGAGGGCGTTGATAGCGGCGAAATTATACTGCAAAAAAAATGTCCGATTGCACCAAATGAAACCGTGGAGTCATTAAAAAATAAAGTGCAAAAATTGGAGGGCGAAGCGTTTATTGAAATTTTAAATACACTTGCCAAAAGCCTATGAACACAAAAAGTACACAGATTAAACGCGCCCTCATTTCCGTTTCCGATAAAACCGGCCTTCTTGACTTGGCCAAAGGATTGTGCGAACAGGGAGTCGAAATCATCTCGACAGGTGGCACGTTTAAGGCCTTGACGGCTGCCGGCATACCGGCCACTGAGATTAGCGCTTTTACTGGGTTCCCTGAAATGATGGACGGCCGCGTAAAAACACTTCACCCGCTCGTGCACGCCGGCATTTTGGGACGCCGCGATCAAGATGGCGCCACCGCTGCAAAGCATAATATACAATGGATTGATCTCGTCGTGTGTAATCTTTACCCCTTCTCAAAGACAATTCAAAAAACAAATGTCACCGAAGATGAAGCAATCGAAAACATCGACATTGGCGGGCCAACCATGATTCGCGCTGCCGGGAAAAATCTCGGCTGGGTAACAGTGGTGGTCGATCCAAATGACTACAGCTCCCTCCTCGAAGAAATGAAAAATGGAATTAGTTTTGCCACACGCAAGCGTCTTTTTGTCAAAGCCGTTGGGCACACCGCTCGCTATGATGCCATTATTTACAACTATTTTAACCAAGAAAAATTTCCAAACTCGCTGACACTCCCCTACGATAAACTATATGATCTGCGCTATGGAGAAAACCCTCACCAACTGGCGGCAGTGTACGGCGAACCGAACAGCCCAGAAACAACCATTTTAAATGCCAAAATTTATCAAGGTAAACAACTTTCTTACAACAACATCAACGATGCAGACGGCGCTCTGGCTCTCACTAAAGAATTTAAAGAACCGGCCTGTATTGTCGTAAAACACGCCAACCCATGCGGTGTTGCTACTGGCGATGATATAACGGAAGTTTTTAAACGCGCCTATGCCGCTGACAGTTTATCGGCCTTCGGCGGCATCATCTCGCTCAACCGCCCCTGCAATAAAGAAATTGCCGCCGAAATTGTTAAAGTTTTTGCGGAAATCGTGCTGGCCCCTGCCTATGAACCTGCCGCCTTAGAAATTTTGGCCAGCAAAAAAAATCTGCGCGTGTTGGAATTAGGAACGCTGACCGCGCCAAAACCAAAACGTGAATACCATTTTGTTGACGGCGGTCTCTTAGTCCAAGATAAAAACGTCAGTTCGATCAGCGCGAATGATCTGCGCACCGTGACCAAAAAATCTCCGACTGAGGGAGAAATTGCGACAATGCTTTTTGGCTGGAAAGTCCTGAAACACATGAAATCAAATGCCATACTCTTAGCCAAAGAAAATACCACCGTTGGTCTCGGCCTTGGCCAAGTGTCACGCGTTGACGCCGTTGATCTGGCGATTAAAAAAGCGGGTGAGGGAGTTTTCGGGTCGGTGCTGGCTTCCGACGCCTTTTTCCCCTTCCGCGATAGCATCGACAAAATTGCCGCCGTGCGCGGACTCGATGGCAAGCCAGGAATCCGGGCCATCATCCAACCGGGCGGCTCGATTAAAGACCAAGAGGTAATTGCAGCCTGCGACGAATATGGCATCGCCATGGTCTTTACCGGGGAACGTTGTTTTAAACACTAGTATGTCCAAAAAACTGAGCATTTCAAAACGTTACACAATCAACAAAAATGAAACCGCTTACAAAACGATTTTGTTACAAGGCGTCCGTTTTATTATCACTGTAAATGACAAAGGACACATAGAGGTGCTCGAGAATCAATCACTTCTTATCAAGAATGGTATCATCGTGGAGCGAGGCCCAGCGGAAGCGGTTGGGCGTGAACTAGATCCAAAAACGGTTGATCTTATCTATGATGACAGCTTGAAGGGTGGCATTGTTGTAACGCCCGGCTTCATTAACATGCACGCTCATCCTCCGATGTATTTATTGCGCTCAACCTTGACGTTTGCCGAAGACGATCTGGAAGAAGCCCTCGCGGGCATGGCGGCGTTGGAAGGTAAAATGAACGCTGAAGATTATTATCTTGGCGCACTAGGTGATTTTACGGAAGAACAAAAATCCGGCATCACGACGACCCTCAGCCATTATGGAACCTTTGAAGGCATCGAACGCGCCGCCAAAGAAGCGGGGCAGGAAGTAATTAATTGTCTGTCAGCCGCCAGCAATTCCCACCCAGAAAATACGCCGGCGCTTGTCGAACAGTACCTTCAGCAAAAAGGCACCTTCACTACCCCTGGCATTGCCTTGCACCGCGCCGCCAAAGCGAGCCCAAATATTCTCAAACAAATTAAAAAATTACTGGCACAGTTCCCTACCTTCTTTACCCTGCATGTTGCGGAAACCGAGGAAGAAGTGAAACAATGCCTCGCCATCCATGGACAGCGACCGCTCGGTGTCTTAGAACGCTACGGTCTCCTTGGCCCGCAGACAATTATCAGCCATGCCGTGCACCTGACACAGGATGAAATAGAATTAATCAAAAAAACTGGAACGGTCGTTGCTCACCTGCCGACCTCAAATCTGCTCCACCGTTCCGGCCGTTTTGACTACAAAACATTTTGTGCGGTTGGTGCCGACAAACAAATCACGCTTGGCACCGACAGTGTCGTGAGTAAAAACCGTCTCGATCTTCTTTCGGAGGCGCTCGCCATGAAGACATTACACCAAGCACATGAAATCGTATCGTATGAAGACTTATTCAGGATGCTCACCAGCCGACCGGCCGAATTACTCGGTCGCAA
>JAJYIJ010000085.1 GCA_021790135.1 bacterium
ATACATATGACAATTTATTGGCAACGCTTGAAGCAAATGGGTTTAGCAGTGGTCAAGATTTATTTACGTTTCCCTATGATTGGCACCAGTCCAATGTTTTAACGGCGCGTCAGCTAGCCGACAAAATAGCGCTGGTGAAAGCCTTGACCCAGGCGGACAAGGTCGATTTAGTGGCGCACTCCATGGGTGCGTTGGCCGCACAAGAGTATATCGAGTCTGATTATTATCAGCATGATGTTGACCAACTAATTACGCTTGGTGCGCCGGAGTATGGTGCTCCCAGCGCGTATCTGCTCTGGGAAGGCGGAGAATTTGGGCCTGGCATAGAAAATTCCTTGGAAAAATTTATTTACTCGCGCGAAGCACAAAAACTTGGCTATAACGACCTCTTTGATTATATTCACGACGCCCCAGTCAGTTCAGTTAAAGAATTGTTGCCAACGAATAATTACCTTGTTAATCAAGACACCGAAGAGATGCGTACATATCCGACCGGCTACCCACGCAATACTTTTTTGGAAAATTTGCAGAACGCTTCAAGCTCTCTTTTAAGTTCTGGTGTCCGTTTGACTGCGATCGTCGGAAACACCGGCGTTTCCAGCACTGTCATCGCTATTCGTTTGGACTCGACGACAACTGGCAAACTATGGAGCGATGGTTATCCGGATGGGTACGCCAATATTTTCGGCGATCACGGTTTAGTGGAAGGAGCCGGCGATGGTGTTGTACCGTTTAGCAACACGGAAACTTTTTCCTCAAGTACCGTCGTATTGCCGGCTGAACACGGCGATTTGCCAAGCGCGGCCGAGGGCTTGATCGTCAGGCGACTGCTTGGTCTGGCTGAACCCGTTACTATCCATAAAACGAATTTGCTTAATCTTGGTCTTCTTATTGTAAAAATTCTCTCGCCCGCGGATATTTTGGTGGTTGCTCCGAACGGTCGGCAGGTGGGCAAAGATTTTGCGACAGGAGAAGCTGTCAATGAAATTCCCGGGGCCTTCTATTCCGGTTTTCAAACCGACAACCAATTTGTTACCATACCAAATCCGACGAGCGGCACGTATGAGGTAAAACTGAAAGGGAAAGACAATGGTGGCGACTATACCCTTTCTGTCGGCACGGCCTCTTCCGCCGGGCTTACGGATAAAGACTATCAAGCGAGCATCACGCCGCAAGGAGAAAATAATTTTTCCGTCAACGTCGGCGACGCTACGACCAGCACTTCCAGTAGTTTAGAAGTTGTTCCAGACGATCAAACGTCGACAGCATCAGGAACTAATGATACAACAACCACCACGGAGAATGGCGCGAAAAATAATGATCAAGATAATGAAGGTGACACTTCCCAGTTTAGTAACTATCAAAATGGAATTTTCGAATGGGTAGGGGAGGAAGAGGAATCTTCTACACGCTCCATCGTCACTGTTTCGAGCACACAAAATTATAGTTATGAGCATAAGCTATTTCAGCATCTGCGTTTTGCTAGTTCCCCATCGACGACCGTCGCGAGTGCCGCTTTATTGCAAGAGTTGTCGGCCGGTTTTTCTCGCTCCTGGGAAAACGAAAAGTTTTTTTGGCCGATTGAAGAATGAATTACTTTTTATGATATATAAAATACTTAAAATATATGGATTGGATTAAAAAAATAGGATTATTTATAGCGGCAATAGTAATCAGTTTATTGTTTGCCTCAATCTTTGGCCGGATGTATTTTCTTCTTTTTCCTTCCATCCCGGGAACGTACCTTAGTTCAGCTGGCCTCAGATTTTTGGTCGGTTGGTTAAGCGCATATATTTTTTGGGGCGCCTTGCTTTTTACTGGTTTTGCCGGTAATAAGAAATACTGGTGGCTACTTGTCCTGGTGCTACCGGTACTGGCGCTGGTCGTTTTCTTGGACTGGCAGCACGCCTATTTTCCGCTCATCTTAGCTCTGGTCGGTTACGGAATTGGATTACTATTTAAAAATCGTTAGAAAACTATTGCCAAGACATACAGAAGCCGGTAGAATAGTGCCTGTATGTCGCATCTTATCATTCAATTTTTTCGTCATTTCCCGCCGGACATCAGCACGCTCGTCATGGCCATGCTCCCCATTTCCGAACGCCTGGCTCTGCCAGTGTCGGTGCTCGGGTTTAAAGAACCGGCCAGCGAAGCCTTTGTGCTTGTTGTGCTCGGGAACATGGTGCCGGTGATTGGTATCCTCGCGCTCGCTGAAACATTTCATAAATGGATTTCAAAGCGCGCTGATGTTGTTGGCCAAGCCTGGGCCAAAGCCATTGAGCACGTCCAATTGAAGTTCGCCAAATACGAACCTTTCGGATTGATCGGACTTTTTTTATTCATGGCGATTCCGACGCCTCTGAACGGCGCCTACAGTGCATCGCTCGTGGCTTTTATTCTTGGCTACCCCATGCGGCGGTCAATGCCGGTTTTGTTTGCCGGCGTGGTCACCGCTAACATTATCGAACTCCTCTTATTGGCTAGTGCCAGTAAATTATTTTAGCTTGCTTATCGCCCGACTATGTCTTGGGAAAAGCTGCGCGAGTTACAGAAAAAAATCTTTGAAACAGAAAAGCTGCTTCAACTAGACACGCTTCAAAAAAAAAGTGAATCGCTGGCGGCCGAGATGGCGGCTCCGGATTTTTGGAACGACCAGAATCGCGCGCAAAAAATTTCTCAAGATTATCAAAGTATTGCGAGTGAAGTGGAAAAGTGGAAAAAGTTGGAACAGCGGGTGAGCGATCTTCTGGAGCTTGCTGCGACAGACGACGAACACATGGCCACTGAAATTGCGACGGAAACCGAGGAAGTAGAAAAAGAATTTTCACAATACGAATTTTTCTTGTTACTCGACGGCCCCTATGATCAAAACAACGCCATTGTCTCCATCCATGCCGGTTCCGGCGGCACCGAAGCCCAGGATTGGAGTGCAATGCTCTTGCGCATGCTGCTTCGCTTTTGTGAGAAACAAGGCTGGAAGACGAAAATAATCGACGAGTCGCGCGGCCAAGAAGCCGGTTACAAATCCGTAACCTTCGAAGTCGCTGGTCGTTATGCCTATGGCTACCTCAAATCTGAACATGGCGTTCATCGGTTGGTGCGTATTTCTCCATTTGATGCTGAAAAAATGCGGCATACGTCTTTCGCCTTGGTGGAAGTGTTGCCGGAAGTTGCTGAAGAAATTAAAATTGATATCAAACCCGAAGACTTGCGCATTGACACTTTTATGTCAGGAGGAAAAGGCGGTCAGAGCGTCAACACCACCTATTCCGCCGTGCGCATTGTGCATATCCCGACCGGTATCACCGTCTCCTGTCAGAATGAACGATCACAAACGCAAAACAAAGAAATGGCGATGAAAATTTTGAAATCGCGTTTGCATTTGCTTGAAGAACAAAAAAAAGCCAAAGAACGGCAGGAACTCCGCGGTGAATACAAGTCGGCGGAGTGGGGGAATCAGATTCGTTCATATGTGCTTCACCCCTATCATATGATTAATGACCACCGCACAGAGTATAAAGCTACCAATCCTGAAGAAGTATTGGAGGGAGACTTATTACCGCTTTCCGAGGCGTATTTGCGGTGGATGAAGAAGGGTTAATATGCGTCGGCTGACTGAATGTAATCTCGCTTTGGTTCTCGCCGAACTGCAGGCTGGCAAGACGATTGTTTTTCCCACGGAAACTTCGTACGGTTTGGGATGTGATGCCACGAAGCAGGCGGCGGTTGAGCGAATTTATAAAATCAAAGGACGAACGAAAACCAAATCGCTGCTGATTGTTGTCCCCAGTGTTGACGAAGCCAAAAAATATTTAGTGTGGAATGATCTTCTCCAAAAAATTGCCAAAAAATATTGGCCAGGACCATTGACCATCGTTGCTCCCTATAGCGGCCAGGGTAACCTAGCGAAAGGTGTTGTGTCGGCGGG
>JAJYIJ010000086.1 GCA_021790135.1 bacterium
CTCGTCGAAGGTACCAAACTTTTTGATACAATACTCCCTTTGGCGACGTCCTGTCAAGCCATAATTATTGTGTATTTTTGACAATAATGTGCACCTTATCCGCAACATTTGGCGCTGTGACCACCCAGGGCGGCGAAAAACTAACATCGACTTCAGCAACATGATCAAGGCCTAAAACATAACGCTCGATTTCATCTTTATTTTTTCCAAAAAAATTCTGTGGTAAAAGTTTCGGCACACTGGCGTCTAAGGTCACCACCGCCGGCTGATTCACCGCCAGCGTCGCCGTGCCTTGGTCAAGATTATATTGAGAAATAGTGATCGTCGGGGACTGCGATAAGGAAAGAATTTTTTCCGCCGTTGCATCAATTTTACTATTTAAATTTTCGCTAATTACATTGGACAAATCGGCCGGCGAGTAAGCAACATCCACGATTGTACTGGTTCCTGAAATCGTAAAAGAGGGAACAGTATCGCCCGGCTGGTGATCGCTGGCAATATTTTGTTCCGCCACTTCCGCTACCGCTATCAGTGAACCGCTGGCAGGGTGCTCGGCCAAGAAAGCCGACGTCACTTTTTGTTTATAAGTATTCTCTGCACTTTGAATATCATCAGCGCTAATTGTTCCCACTATTTCTGATCCGCCACTCATCGCCGCCATACTTTGCGCATACACGAGCTGCTGCTTCGACGCGCTAAGGCCGGGAATAGTAAATTGGCTCGGCCCGACATCGCCGCTTGCGCCGGCCTTGTCTGCATAAACTTTTGCCGTCACCTGCCCATTGGCTGGAACAGTAGTGCCTTCTGATAAACGGAAAAGAATGCCATCAGGGGTAAGAAGTCGAGTTGTTTTTACCAAAGGCTGTGCCACTGACATTTTATTATAAATTGTCACCAAGCCAGTGGCAGGTTGGTCGACAGTGGTGCTTCCGGTTGGGGAAAAACTTTCCGACCAGGCAAATTCAGTTGAGCTGACCACACCAGCCACTGTGCCCTTGCTGCTGCCTCCATTCAGCGCCACATCAACATTCAGGGCAATTGTCTTGGCGTCATCTTTTGCTAAAATAGTGATTGTGGCTGTCTTGGCGGTCACTAAAATAACAATGCCAAGCAAGAGTACAGTTACGATTAAAAATGAAACTGCAATTATTTTATAAAGCCTAACCGGCGGCTCCGGGGCATGAGTTGACATTCGATGAGTGATCATATTCCTCCACGAGATTTAAAAAACACTAACTGGCTTTAGTATAGCACATTTTTAAAATTCGCTCTATTCTGAGACACGAAACACTTCTTCAACCGTCGTCAATTTATCGAGGGCTTTCAACAAACCATCCTGCACCATTGTAACCATTCCGCCTTTAACCGCTAAATCCTGAATTGTATATTCTGATACTTGGCCGCTCAAAATAATTTGTTCCATCTCCTTAGACATGCCAAAAATTTCATAGATGCCAATACGGCCTTTATAGCCAAGACCGCTGCACTCCTCACAGCCTTTTCCTTTGTAAAAATGCAAATCAGAAAGATCGACCCGAGACTTTTCCGACTCAGGTAGTGTCTGAAGCACATGGCCAACATGTTCTAAAACTTCGGACGATAACTCCTGTTCGGCCACACAATTTTTACAAATACGCCTGACCAAACGCTGAGCAATAATCGAATTTAAGGCCGGTGCCAAGAGGAATGGCTTCACACCCATGGACAGAAAACGCGGGATCGCGCCAGCAGCACTATTCGTGTGAATGGTCGAAAGCATGAGGTGGCCCGTCAGAGCCGCCTGAATGGCAATTTCCGCAGTTTCCAAATCACGAATTTCGCCAACCATACAAATATCCGGATCTTGCCGGAGAATACTCCGTAATCCTTTAGCAAAACTGTAGTCATGGCTGCTGTCAACCTGACTTTGGTTAACACCTTCCATTTTAATTTCAATTGGGTCTTCGAGTGTAATAATTTTTACACCGGGTTTATTCAAAATGTTCAGCATCGAATATAATGTCGTCGTTTTGCCGCTGCCGGTTGGACCGGTGGTGATAATCATGCCGTTCGGACGTTCCATTTCTCGCTTTAAACGCACATAGGCCTCCCCGCGAATGCCAAGCTCGTCAAAAGTTATTCCCACCGTTCCGCTGCGTAAAATACGCATCACCACGCTCTCGCCGTAAATTGTCGGCATGGTTGAAACACGGACATCAAGATTGCCGGAGGCAAGACGAATGGTGACACGGCCATCTTGCGGACGATCAGTGATGTTGATCTTTAATGCTGCTAACAATTTTATCCGGCCCACGAAACGTTTCCACTCCTCCTTCGGAAGCGTGGCAACGTTATGTAACACCCCATCAATTCGGTAGCGAACCACTATTCCTTCCTCTTCAGCCTCCACGTGTATATCTGACGAGCTAAGTTTTAATGCCGAGGCTACCATCAAAACCAAAATATCGCTAATTGAAACATTTTTGAAGGCGTCTTTAAGCGCGGCAAGATTGGCAACCGTCAGATTAAAACGGTTAAGCTCGGCGTCAGTAATGACAATATCCTTGCTTATCGGTTTAATAATAGGCAAATTGTGATAGAGATCGAGAACACGTTCAAAACTATGTTCTGAAATCCGATACACCGCCACTTGCGCATGATGCCGCTCACCCAATTGATACGCCAATTCATCAACTTGTTCCGACGGACCAAGCACACCTAATCGAATCTGTTCAGGCGTAAAATAAAAACAAATAATTTTATCCTTCCGCGCTTGCGTTTCGGAAACGGCACGCAAAGCTTCGGTACTCACAGGAAAAGCGGCCAAATCAATATAGGGCAAACCCTGAGTGGCTGCATCGGCCTCTGTCGCCTGTTCGCGCTCTTTCACATCGATCTCTTCCATCCGGTGTTTAAAACGCTCTTCAACGCTTTTTTGATTCTTAGAAAATGGTGGCGAACCAGCACCGCTGCTAGCGGCTGGGTTTTTTTTGATGATATCATTGATTGAAGGAAAACCTGACATACGCAACCTGCAACGATTAACGCTTAAGACCGAACCAATGCAAAAGTCGGCTTTCTAATCCTTCGTGGTGCATTTTCATAAAAAAGTACATCCACGCTCCGGTGGCAAACACATTGTACCAAGCCCCCACCAACACACAGAATAAAATAAGAAGAGTCAAGTACAACGTCATGCCGATGGTGATAAAAAATGAAATACCGGTAAATCCAGCTAATAAAGAAAAAATAAATGTTGGAACAAGAAACCAGAGCAGACTGGCAAAAAGAGTTAAAATGACAACAACATTTATAATGAAAAGTAAAACACTTAATTCTAATGAAACGAGCACGTGATTATTAAACAAGGCCATCCCTTTGCCAATCGCTCCAAGAAAATTTTCCTCACCTTCAACAATGTAACCCGCCGCATAAATCGATACCACCGAAAGCCAGAGAGCTAGAAATAAACCAGCCGCAAAAATCAAAATCAGTATCCAGCTGTAATGGCTTGAGCTTTGAACAGAAAAATAAGCGGCTGCGTAACCGACGACCACCACAACAAAAACGGCCGCCACTTTTCGCGCTACGTTCAGCCACAAGAGAGGCCAAAATCGACGAGCGCCACGATTCCAAGCTTTTGCCACGTCAACCGGCCGAGGGTGTTTGAACCAAGCCGTACTTGAAGAAATCAAGGCACCCTGTGCCACCACCGCCGCCACCAAAAAAAGGAGAGCCAGCAAGACAAGAATACAGCCAAGCCACAACCACCAAAACATCGTGGCAGTATGAAATAATCCCATTGAGGAAACGAAGGTAGGCCAACTGGAAACGGCCGGACCAGAGGCACTGCTCGCAAGCCATAGCTGTCCGACGAAATTACTCAAACCGAATTGTCCAAGCAGCACAGCCAGGAGTCCAAAAAT
>JAJYIJ010000087.1 GCA_021790135.1 bacterium
AGATAACGAAAAACTTGACACGTGGCAACTGCTCAAACACCCCGCCGCGGCAGAAAGTATCAACAAAGTCAGTCGACCAGCCATCATCGTTTTTAAAAATACCAAACAAATCGAGACAATCTGCAGCGAGAAAGGCTGGCGACTCATCAATCCCAACGCCACTCTGGCGCGTCAAGTCGAAGACAAACTTTCGCAATTAACCTGGCTCGGGGAGCTACAAAAATTCTTACCTTCGCACCAAACTCTTTTCGGCAACGATCTCACCTGGCCACTGCCGGATTTTCCGGGACGCGTGATCGCTCAATTCAACCATGGCCATACTGGTCTCAGCACATTTCTGATTGAATCAGAAAAACAAATCAACGACCTCAAGAAAAAATTCCCGCGCCGCGAAATCCGTCTGTCGAAATTTATTTCAGGCCCGGTCTTTACGAGCAACAATATTGTTTGGGGGGGAAAAATTTTGAGGGGCAACCTTAGTTTTCAAATTACCGGTCTCCCCCCTTTCACCGACAACTTGTTTGCAACAATCGGTAATGACTGGGAATTGCCGCGACGGCTTTTACAGCCCAAACACCTTAAACAAATAGCCCAGATCGCCAACTCCATTGGAAAAAAATTAGCCTATGAAGGCTGGCGAGGTTTATTCGGCATTGACGTCATTCTCGATCAAGAGAAGGACAAAATCTACCTTCTAGAAATTAATGCCCGCCAACCAGCCTCCACAAGTTTTGAATCTGAACTTCAAAAACGCAAGCAATTAGAAGAAAATGAATTTTCCGTCGTGGCGTCGGATCAAGAAACGAATATGGCAAAGATCTCGACAGTAACCATATTCGAAGCGCACCTGGCTGCTCTCCTGAAATTACGCGTCCGCAATCGCGAATTGCAGCGCATCGATACTGGGGCGCAACTTATTGAACGGGTCCCTACGGACGAAAATATTCCGTTCGGGAATATTGATATCAAAAAATTACGCAATCTTGGCTTGCGTGTGATAGAATACGACAAGGGCGAACCGGGCAGTGATTGGTTCCGCATCCAAAGCCAACGAGGGGTAATGGCGAACACGACCGAATTCAACGAACTCGGCCAAACAATAAAAGAGATTTTAACCCCTCATGGTTAACGCTATGCTCTCAAGCCGAGCCGAGACAATGATTCATGACTATTTCAATCTGCCCTTTCAGGGACTGCAAGAGGTTCGCTGCCCCTATTTTAATAATACTCGCGCTAATCTGCGCGCCCAGCTGCGCGCCCTAGTTGGCAAAGGAACGCCACAAGAAATTGTCGAGGAGGCACGCATTATTTCAATCCAGTACCAAGCCGGTTTCTTTGACAAAAACGGCGTCTCTTGTCCTTCATATAAACAAACTGGTCAGTCAGCTAACCCCGAAGATTTACGGCGTTTTCTTATCGCTCACCATCTCGGAATTGAATGTTCCGGTTTTGTCACGAATGTCCTTCGAGAACATTTCAAACAAACGAAACATCTTGATTTTCTCAAAAAAATGTTTTTCGTGTCGCCTTGGCACGGAATCCGCTGGCTTATCGCGCGCCTGCGTCCAGTGGAGAACATGAGTGTCCGACGCTACGCAGACGATCGCAACACAATCCGTCTAAAAGAATTAACATCAATTGCTCCGGCTGATGTCATCATCATGCTGGAAACGGGACCCACTAATAAACGCAACCACATCATTCTCATCACCGATGTCCGCCCCGAAGCAGGGTCAACCACCGTTACCTATGTTCACGCCCGGGCCTGGGCGAGCGAAGGACAGTTTGGCCACGGGGTTTCTCGTGGTACAATCACTATCAGCGCACCCGATAAGAGTCTGCTTGAACAAACGTGGACGGAAAACGGTTTGGTGAATGACGCCAACGAAACCTATCTTGAAGCCAAAAAAGCCAAACGCCTCGAAATCAGGCGCGTCACTGCCTAGCTCTATTTAAGATATTTACATCTATTATGGACGACCTTGAATTGCTCAGAATCTCTCTCGTGTATCTTATCGGCGCGGCCGTTGTCGGTTTTCTGCTGGCCCCGCTTTTTTCTCGTCTGCTTCATGCCCTCCACATTGTTCGCCATAATGAATTTGACCCTACGCTTCAGGGCGAACGTAAAAACAAGGTTGGCACGCCGATCATGGGCGGTTTGTTGGTTATTATCACGGTTTCCGCCATTACCATTCTTTTCAATTGGAGCCGCCGCTATACCTATGTGCCGATTGGCGCCATGGCCATTTCGGCCGTCCTCGGCGCGGCGGATGATCTCTTGAATGTCTACGGCATTAAACGACGCCTCCGCAGCATCAGACATACCTGGACATTAATCCGCGTTCACAAAAAATGGTACATGAAAATCTGGTACTTTGTCACGCTGCCGTGGGTGGCCTTTCGCGAATTTGCCGGCATGTTCGGTTCCAAACAAAACATCGGCGTCCAAGCCCACGAAAAATTAGCACTCCAATTTCTAGCCGGGGCCATCACCGCTTCCTGGGTCTACGAGCGTCTCGGCCCTAACTGGCAAACGATCAACATTCCCTTTGACGGCCACCTTTTTCTTGGCTGGCTGATTATTCCTGTTATTATCTTTTTTGTCATGTTCACCGCCAACGCCGTTAACTTTACCGACGGTATGGACGGACTAGTTGGCGGCGCCCTCATCGTCACTTTTTTCGGCCTCATGATCGTGAGCTGGATTGATGGTTATACGGCCTTTGTCCCTTTTGACGCCACTATCGTCGGTGCTTTGATCGCCTACACCTATTTCAACGTCAAACCGGCTCGTTTCCAAATGGGTGACGTCGGATCGCTCGGACTTGGCACCTTACTCGCCATTAACACTATCGCTATCAACAAAACGCTCCTTATTCCCTTTTTCGGATTCATCTTTTACATCGAAATTTTTTCCGTTATTCTGCAAATTTTATCACGCCGCCTACTCGGCAAACGACTTTTTAAAATGTCGCCGCTCCATCACCATTTTGAGATGAAAGGGTGGAATGAAGAAAAAGTCGTCATGCGCTTTTGGATCATTCACGCCTTTATGGTGATTGTCGGCGTTTGGTTGGCGCTGAATTAGTATGTATCTTTCCTGGAACAAACAAACCGTGACTGACTTCTCCGATGAAAATGTTAATACTTTGTATGATCAAGGGTATGTTTTAACCCGTGAACACAAGGGGGCGATGTACCAAACTCGCTCTCTCCGCATTGCACTCTCTGAATTTAAACTCTCCAGCGAAAATCGCCGCGTTCTAAAAAAAACCGAAGAGCTAAAATTAACGCCATTTCCGCTTCCCTATGCCAACTATCACTGGAGCATTGGCAAACTCGGCAAAGATTTTTATGAAACCAAATTCGGGAAAGACACTTTTTCCGCCAATAAAATTAAAGAACTCCTCACCGATCCGAATAAAAGCAATTTCAACCGCCTATTTTTGTACGAACATGATGAACTGGAAGAAATCGGCTACTCTATCGTTCGCGAAACAAATGCACTCGTCCATTATTGTTACCCATTTTATAAACTGGATACTCCTCTGCCGAACACCGGCCTTGGCATGATGCTCCGCGCTATTTTGTACGCCCAAGGTGAAGGAAAAAAATATATCTACCTCGGTTCCTTTCAGCGTCCGAGCGACACCTATAAACTGCAATTTGCTGGATTAGAGTGGTTTGACAAAAAGGGTTGGCAAAATGATTTAAATAAATTAAAAAAAACCTTAGGGGGTTCGGGGGCGATAGCTGTTTGAGGAGTGAAGAACGACGAGTTCTGTCGCCCCCGAAACTTTTTTCTTTCTTTTTTAGTTATAAAAAAGAAAAAATAAATATGCCATCTAACAAACACA
>JAJYIJ010000088.1 GCA_021790135.1 bacterium
TTCCGATCTAAAAAGCATATCTTTTTTTCGGTGACGGCTGACCTGCTCGCGCCACTGCGCCGGCTGTTCCCGGCTTTGCCGCGCGAACAGTTCATTGTGGAGCCCAGCCGTCGCGACACCGCCCCGGCGATGGGGTTTGTGGCTGCTTATTTAGCCCTGCGTTTTCCTGATGAGCCAATGGTTTTCGTACCGTCCGATCATTTTGTTGGCGATCTGGATAGCTATTTAGCTTGTTTTGAAACCGGAGAAAAATTGATTCAAGAAACGGGCAAGATGATTGACATTGGCATTGCGGCCACTTTTCCAAGTACGGTGCTTGGTTATACGAAGATTGCTGCGCCATTCCAACCAAAGGGAAAAGGTCCGGCAGTCTATCATTTTGCCGGGCACACGGAAAAGCCGGATTACGCCACCGCTTTGAAGTATCTTTCCGATGGTCAGTATTTGTGGCATGGCAATTATTATATGTGGACGCCGGCAAAATTTCTTGGCGCCTTCGAACGCTACGCTCCGGCCATGCACCAAACGTTGTTTGATATTATGGCGGCGCTCAAAGGAAAACAAACGCGGCGGGCGGCGAAACTATATGAAACATTGCCGAAGATTTCTTTTGATTATGCAATTACGGAAAAGATTGACCAAAAGGACGTTTTAATTATTAAAGGTGATTTTGGTTGGAGTGATGTCGGAGCGTGGGATATGGTGTTTCATCAATTGCGAGGAACGGCCGATAACGCTGGGAATGTCGTCAAAGGCAATGTTGTACATGTTGATACGCAAAATTGTCTTTTTCTCGGACACCCGAAAAAACTTTTAGCCACGGTTGGACTTAAAAATGTGGCGATTATTGATACACCAGATGCACTATTGGTTTGTCCTTTGGAACGGGCCCAGGAAGTTAAAAAATTATTCCCGGAGATCAAAAAACGGGGTTTGAAAAAACATTTGTAATCTTGTATGTGGCAGAGCGTTAAAGCGTTTTTTTTCTTAATCTGTTTAGCACTTGCTGTCGCCGCGGGAGCGCTCTGGTATCGCCATACACATCATCACGTTTATACGCCGCCACCTCCTCGGCCGGAAGTGACGATAACGATTATCCCGGGGTGGGACCTTCGCCAGGTGGCGGATTATTTTGTGTCATTGGGTTTTGCCTCGACGACTGCCGATGTTTATCGCGTTACCGGACAGCCGGCTCTACAGTCGTCTGCTGCCACTTATTCTATCAGCAGCTCAACCAGCGCGGATCTTGGTTTCAAATTGCCGCAGCATATAAGTCTGGAGGGCTATTTGGCTCCGGAAACGTATCGAGTGTATGCGAGTAGTAGCATACAGATGATAGTAGAAAAATTATTGGAACAGCGCGCTAGCGAGTTGGGGAACCTCTCCGTGACGAGCAGCGATTTGTCGGTCAATAATCTTTTGACCTTAGCCAGCATTGTCGAAAAAGAAGCAAAAACGGAGGTGGACCGGAAATTAGTAGCGGATATTTTGTTGCGACGGCTGAAGGCCGGGATGCCGCTTGAACTTGATTCTACGGTAAGTTATGCCGTGGATCGGACGGGAACGGTGTATACAACAGCCAAGGATCGTGCGGTTGATTCGCCCTGGAATACGTACAAATATGCGGGTTTGCCGCCAGGTCCAATTTGCAATCCTAGCGTTGCTTCGATTGAGGCGGTGCTGCATCCGACGCCGAATGCCTATTGGTATTTTTTAAGCGGAATGGATGGAGAGATGCATTATGCCAAGACGTTGGCTGAACATAATTTAAATGTTGTCCGTTACTTGAAGTAATATTCGTATGCTGACTTCTGATTTTGATTATTTTTTACCGCCAGAGCTGATCGCACAGAGCCCAGCCAAGCCGCGCGATAGTTCGCGGCTTATGGTCCTAGATAAGAAGAATAAAACGATTGAGCATAAACATTTTTTTGGAATTGAAGAGTGTTTTCGCCCCGGCGATTTATTGGTGTGGAATAACTCTAAAGTGTTTAAAGCGCGTTTGAGGGGGTCGGTATTTCTTGATGAGAAGGCAGATGATATCTCTGATAAGCGAGAAAAGCAGCTTGGTTTGACTGATCGTATTTTGAACATGCCGACAGTGGAAATTTTTTTAGTTCGTCCAATGGAGAATTTTGGTGTCTGGAAGGCGCTGGCTAAACCAGGACGGAAATTGCGTTTGGGAATGATGGTAAAATTTGCCGAAGATTTTGCCTGTGAAGTTATTATGAAAGAAAAAGATGGAACAATCCTGGTTCAGTTTGAAGATAATGATGTGGAGGTCAGAGCCAAAGCCAACCGTTACGGCGAAGTGCCAACACCGCCGTACATTAAAAATTCCTCTCTAAAAAGAGGGGCTAGGGGTGTGTTCAATGATGGTCAACACCCCCCTACCCCCCTTAATAGGGGGGATTTAAGAGAGCAATATCAGACGGTCTACGCTAAATATGAGGGGTCAGTGGCGGCGCCGACGGCTGGTTTCCATTTCACTCCCGAGCTTGTCGAGAGGTTGGGGAAAAAGGGCGTGCAGTTCGCCGAAGTGACACTCCACGTTGGCCTCGGGACATTTTTACCAGTTAAATCGGAGCGTGTCGAAGATCACCGGATGCATAGCGAGTGGGTAGAGCTGACCGCAAAAAATGCTGATTTAATTAATCAGGCCAAAGCGGAAGGCAGAAGGGTTGTTGCTGTCGGCACGACGACAGTGAGGACGCTGGAAGGAATTGCAAGACTGGGAGTATCTGCTATTTCTGTATCTCGATCTCGTGTTGGAAGTAGTGATAACGAAATTATGGAATCAAAAAGTAAGGAAATTATCCAGCCATATACTGGTGATATTAATCTTTTTATCACACCTGGTTTTACGTTCCACGTTGTTGACGCTTTGATTACGAATTTTCATTTGCCGAAATCAACACTGCTGATGTTGGCGGCGGCATTTGTGGGTGACCGAAAATTTATTTTGGATTGTTATCAAAAAGCAGTAGCGGGAAAATATCGATTTTACAGTTTTGGTGACGCGATGTTTATACAATAATTTTATTTTTATGCCGTCACACATTACCATGGTTGGCGCCGGAGCGATGGGGTCGGTTTTGGGGGAGCTCGCAGAAAAAGGAGAATTTAAAAATCGCGTGGTCTATTGGGACGCCGTGCCGGACAAAGTGCCTGGTCAAGCGCCGCTGTCAGTTTGCGTGCCACAGGCGGCAGTTGTATTTTTATGTGTTCCTTCCAGCGCTGTTCGCCCAGCGGCCGAGGCAATCGCACCCTGTTTGGATAAAAAGACTGTCGTGCTCACGATCGCGAAAGGTTTAGAAAAAAATACCGGCAAGACTATGCCGCGGGTTTTGATTGAGGCCCTCCCCAAGGGACAGCCCTCCGGCCTTCTCAGTGGGCCAATGCTCGCTAGTGAACTCAAGAGCGGGAAGGGGGGCATGGCCGTGGTGGCGCTTCCGAACCTGTCAGCTTTTCGGCCAGTGAACAAGGTGTTTCAAGCTTCGAATTTAAGGCTTGTATACTCGAAAAATGTGGAAGCGGTGGCGTGGGCTGGCGTTTTAAAAAATATTTATGCCGTGGCGCTCGGTATTGCCGACGGGATTGGCTGGGGATTCAATCGGAAGGGCTGGCTGGTGACCCAGGCTATCCACGAAATGGCGGTGGTCGCAGAGGCACTCCATGTTTCCGTTGATGAAGTGCTGGGGGTGGCTGGGTTGGCTGATTTGGTTGCCACTGGTTTCAGCACCACATCACGCAACCGTGAAGCTGGTCGCAAGTTGGCGGCTGATGAGCGGCTAGGAAGCGAAGGAGTCCGCTCGTTAG
>JAJYIJ010000089.1 GCA_021790135.1 bacterium
ATCAAAACGCTTCGCCAGGAGACGGCGCCCAGCCGGCGTGGCTCGTAAGCGTATCACCCGCCGATCACCGGCGTCAACTTCCCGTTTGACCAAGTTGCGGCCAATCAAATGAGCCACCAGTGCAGTGGCTGAAGGAGGCTTAATCGCCAAATATTTAGCCACATCATGCATTAAACAACCATCCTGTACACGGATAAAATGGAGCGCCTGCATGTGCATAACCGAAAATGAACGACTGGTAGGTATTGTTTTGGCGCGCTCACGCAACAAACACATAAGCGACACCAGACGACTTACAATAGTTCTATTCGGCATATTAATTAGAAAAACTAACTATTAGTATACCAAAATAAAAATTCCCTGTCAAGGAATTTCTATTTGCCAATTCAGCCCGCTTGCCTGCCATGTGCACCCTCCTTTTTCCGGTGATTGGAAGGGTTATTCTTTCTGCGCTAAAATTTTTTCTTTAACGCGATTTACGATTTCTTCCAAACTATGATCGGATTTAACGACATATTCAAACGCTCCTAACTGCAAAGCGGTAGCAACATTGGCCGCTTCCTTGCTCACCGTCAAAATAATAACTGGAACGGTTTTTCCCCACGCGTCCGCCCGTAAATTTTTAAGCATCGTCAAACCATCCATCTTCGGCATTAACAAATCTAATAAAATAAAATCGGGGTGCTCGCGTAAGGCTAGAGCAAGACCTTCTTCCCCATCGCGGGCAGTAATGACCTTGATTTGACCCGGATCGAATTGCGAAGAAAGCACCGCGAGTAATTGTTCCTCATCTTCAACAATCTCTAAAATACGAACTGGAATATTTGCCATATGAAAAAATTAAATATTAAAAATTATTTGAGCGGTAGAGAAAAATAAAAGGTCGTACCCACGTTCTGTTCGGTCTCGAACCATACTTTCCCTCCATGATATTCGACAATCCCCTTGACGATATACAGGCCAAGCCCGGTGCCAGTTCGATCGACCGTCAAAACGTTCGTCGCTCGAAAAAACTTGCCAAACACAAGATGTTCCTCGGCCGGAGGAATGCCAACGCCGTGATCTTGTATATAAAAAACTACTTCTTTCGCTGCTGGCATGGCCCCGACCACAATTTCCGAATGGTCTTTTGAATATTTTATCGCGTTATCGATGAGATTTTGAAAAACCTCATGGATCTTTTCCTTGTCAACAATCATCTCGAGTGGGTGTTGTAACGTATCGGCAAAACGAATGGTAATTCCGCGCGTGCCGGCAAATGGCCGCACCATGGTAGCCACACTTTTAATAATTTCAACAATATCAGTCTTTTCCAAATTAAGAATAAAATTCTTACCAGTATCGATGTGCGACACATCAAGCAAGTCATCAACCAGATGAATCATTCGCTCATTACTAACCGAGACACCGTGCAAAAGCTCTAGTTGGTCTGCCGATAAATTTTTTTCTTTATTGCGCAAAAGAAGTTCTACAAGCCATTTTATCCCCGTTAAAGGGGTACGCAACTGATGAGAAGCTAAGGAAACAAATTCGGTTTTCATCCTATCTATCTCTTTCTCCCTCGTAATGTCTCTCTCGATGCCGACAAAAAAATGCACATCACCTTTTTCGTCCAAAATGGGTGAAACACTCGCCGCCGCGATGTATTCCTCGCCGTTCTTGCGCTTGTTATTAATTTCACCATAAAAAATTTTTTTCTCATCCTTGATAACTTTCCACATATTGGCATAAAACTCTTGCGGCATTTTCTTCCCCCACAGCGCCCCTGCCTTGGTGCCAATGAGTTCGGAGCTGGAAAAACCGGTTATCTGTTCCGACGCTTTATTGGCGAACAAGATAGTGCCCTCGGCGTCAGTAATAATAATATGGTCTGAAGCGTTTTGCACCGCTAATTTGAATTTCTCTAAATCTTGAATGGCCGCTTCGCGCTGCCGGGAAGCTGCTTCAATTTGAGCAACGACTTGTTTTTGTTCAGTAACATCCCGAGAAAAGATTGCCGCGCTTATTACATTTCCGGCTTCGTCAAAAATAGGAGTCGCTACGTTTTCATAAAAACGGCCTTCTCGCTCATCATTAAATAAAACCGATTGCTTTGTTGCATACAACTTTTTTTCATATTCTCGACGTGAATGGGCAAGATCCGGCGGGAAAAAAGAAAATATATTTTTCCCTATCATCTTTAGCGGCTCGGAGTGAAATCGAAGCGCGCCCAACTTGTTGACAGCTCTGATTGTTTCATGAGCGTCAACCAAAAAAGCCGCGTCTGGAGAACCATTCAGCAAAGCTAGGGTTGTTCGCTCAGTTTGTTTGAGATTTTCTTCCGCCTGCCGACGTAATGTGATATCCTGGACCGTACCATGTAATCCCGTCATCTCACCCATTTGACGATAGCACGGCTCGGTGTAGGTTGAAACCCAACGAGTCGTAGCAGTTGGATGCGCCAACTCCAAATCCAACTGGCAGGCTTTGCCGGTTTTGAACATCTTCTGCACCAGGCTGTCAAATTTTTTTGCGCTGGCAGCCGTAAAAAATTTTAGGTACTCATCATAACTTGTCGGCGATTCGTTCAAACTGACACCAAATAGAACAAAATTTTCTTTCGACCACCACATCATGTCCGATTTAAAATCCCAATCCCAATTCCCGATTTGACCCAACCGCTGTGATTCTTCCAAACGGCTGCGACTTTCTTGCAACTCATTGAACAGCAAATCATATGGTTTGCTTAAACCAGTAACAACAATTGCTTTATACAGTAAATAAATGGCCAAAACCTGCAAAAGATGCCCGATGGCGTTCGGCAAGCTGTCAGGGACGGGATTAAGTGTATAAAAAACCTGCCAAAATATAACAACCCATATTGTCGCGATAAGCAAACGAAAAACTTTCTCATTAAAATAATTGCGTTTTTTGTAATGGTGCCACAGAGCCAAAAAAAGTATAACAATAATCGCCGCACTAAAAAGTCTCATCATCATAACGGAGCTGGGCAGATCAAAAACTACGCTGGCATACAAAAGTAATCCATCGATAGCAATGAAAAGAGAAAAAAATAAGCCGCCCTTAATCTGACGACTGATATAAAAGGGTGCGGTGGCAAATGAGATTGCTAATAAAGATACGGCAATAAAAAGCAACTCCTGGGCCTCATTAGTTGCCACCCTCTGTGCGCTCAAGGTAATTCCAACACGGGCGAAGGCATGAAAAATATTAAAAATTGACGCCGAGAATACTGCTAACCCAAGAAAAATGAAATAGCTGTTTTCCAAAAAACGCCGCGCGTTCCAAACAAAAGCAGCAATCGCAATCGCTGCTACAATCGTAAAAGCTTCGGTCAGTGTATGAAAAATATCAAAAGAATACAAGTACGTTGTAATTAAAACAAGTACAATACATATAAAGAAGATTTCACTTCGCAAAAAATACCAACATTTTTTAAGATTCATACAATCACATTTATGATAATGCCCGCCGTTGCCCACGGAACCAGACAAACCAAACCAGGGCTAAGGCTACGACGACAAGGGCTAAAATCGTCGTGGAAAGATGCAATTGATTAAACAGCATGACCCAAAAACTTTTTTCTACCCGAAACTGTTGCACAACACTTGGCATACTTTTTACCTTCGCTGTTGGATCAATCGCGACCGCATAGACCGTATGGAGGCCAGGAGAAAGCTCCGCCGTCTGTTGGGAATGATTCACAGTCCAATGCCCGTTGGCATCTGCCGTCGTTTCATAAATAATTGCTTGGCTGCTGTGGATG
>JAJYIJ010000090.1 GCA_021790135.1 bacterium
CGATCTAGTGAAGAAATTTTTTGGCTCTGAAAAAGAGGCAAAATTGGCGTATAAGAGTCGCCAAGTGACTTTGCATGAACGTATTAAAGTACGTTTTGAAGATCGCAGTAAATTCACGGAAGATAGCCCCACCATGGTCGAAACATCCGTCGGGCGTATTGTCTTTAACGAAATCATTCCCGATAAACTGCCCTACTTTAACGAAACCATTACCGTTAAAAAATTGGGAGCGATTATTCGTCTCTGTCTTGAGTTCTATGGCCAGAGCGACACCGCTTTCTTCCTTGATGAATTAAAAAACATGGGCTATCGGTATGTGACGAAATCGGGCTATTCACTTGGAATGGATGACTTCCCCAAGATTGTTGAAAAGCCAGAAGTAATCAAAGCCGCCGATCAGAAAGTAAAAGAAATGGAAGAACAATTCCAGGAAGGCTTGTTGACTCAAAGTGAACGCCATGCCAAAATTTTGGAAATTTGGACTGACGCAAAAGACAAAATTATTGCGAATAACAAAAACGTGCTGGATAAAAATGGCCCAGTCTACGCCATGATCGATTCCGGCGCTCGCGGCACGTACGGCCAGTTGGGACAAGTCATGGGCATGAAAGGTTTGGTCGTTTCGCCGTCTGGCGACATTATTGAATTGCCAATTAAAGGCAATTTCAAAGAAGGTTTTGATGTGCTCGAGTTCTTCATTTCGAGCCATGGTACGCGCAAGGGCTTGTCCGACACTGCCTTGCGTACGGCCAATGCCGGTTATCTTACTCGCCGTTTGGTTGATGTTTCGCAGGATGTGGTGGTCATTGAAGAAGACTGTGGTGACGAAGTTGGTGAGGTCTTTACCATCGAGCAATCTAAAGAAATGGGTGAACAATTGGCCGATCGAGTTTGGGGTCGGTATGTGGTCAATCCGGTTAAAATCGGCAACAAGATAATTGTTAAAGCCGGTGAGGTGATTGATGATAAGGCTGCTCGGTTGATTGAGGAGCATAAAGTGCCCTCAGTGCATGTTCGAAGTGTTCTTCAATGCCACCTGCCCAAAGCGGTTTGCCGCAAATGCTACGGCCATGATTTATCTACCAATGCAGAAATTGCTTTTGGCACGGCGGTTGGCATTATTGCCGCCCAGAGTATTGGTGAGCCGGGTACGCAGCTGACGCTGCGCACATTCCATTCCGGTGGTGTCGCCGGGGGCGATATTACGCAAGGTTTACCGCGTGTGGAAGAATTGTTCGAAGTACGAAACCCAAAACACCAGGCAGTGCTCGCAGAAGTTACGGGCAAGGTTGAAATCGAAGATGCCGATGGCAAAATCGTCACCTCGCCGACTGGTAAGAAAATTTTTGAAGGCCGTCGCGGTCAGAAGATCGTCAAAATTCATTTCGAAGGCATGGATGAGATGAAGATCAAATGTAAAGCCGAAGACGAAATTATGGTTAAAGACGGCGCCAGCGTTAGCCGTGATGAATTGCTTGTTGTGCGCGGGGCAAGCGGCGAAGAAATTAAAGCGAAGTACGAAGGTAAGGTGAAGGTCGGTAAGAATACTGTCAGCTTGGAGTATGAAGGTCCACGCGTCCGCGAATATATTATTCCACTCGGTTACAAGTTATTTGTCAAGGATGGTGAAACAACAGAAAAGGGAGCGCGCTTGACCGATGGCAGTATTAATTTGCAACAGCTATTTGAACTCAAGGGTCGTTCCGCTGTACAGCGTTACATTCTTGAAGAGGTTCAAAACATCTATTCTTCACAAGGCCAGAAAGTCAATGATAAACACGTAGAGTTAATTATTCGGCAAATGTTTAGCCGTGTCTATGTTGAAGATGCTGGCGATACGGATCTGCTCCCTGGTGAAGTAGTAGAAAAAACACAATTGGAATTCTCCAATCGTCAAGCCAAAAAAGATGGCAGCAAACTCGCTACGGCGCGTGAACTCTTGCTTGGTGTCAGTAAAGTCGCGCTTTCGACACAGAGCTTCTTATCAGCGGCTTCTTTCCAGGAAACGGCTCGCATTCTTATCAATACTGCTTCCACTGGCAAGATTGATTATCTTGAAGGCCTTAAAGAAAATGTTATTATCGGCCGCCTTATCCCAGCCGGCACGGGCTTTCGTCAGTAAATAATACTGTTTCAAAACTCCGCTACAGAGTTCTGTGGCGGAGTTTTTAGTTATCCAGCTTGACAAGGTTTGGACAGCTAGTTACAATTATTTAATTACTTAAATAATATTTTTTATTTTATTCTTAGCATATGTCGGAAAATAATTTCGTAAACCAACACCCGGTCATCGGCGAAAAAATTGCCGATTACCATTTGAGTGTTTATCATGACAATCAGGAAAAAAGGGTCGCCCTCAATGACTACCGCGGCCGCTGGCTGGTGCTCTTTTTCTATCCGGCGGACTTCACGTTCGTCTGTCCAACGGAGTTGGAAGAGTTGGCCGACCATTATCCGGAGTTTGCTAAAATCAACGTAGAAATAATTAGTGTTTCCACAGACACGGTTTTCGTGCATAGCGCCTGGCATGAACAGTCGCCGGCTATTAAAAAAATTAAATTTCCGATGGGTGCCGACCCGACCGGTAACTTGGCCCGAGCGCTTGGAGTCTACATCCCGTCGGAAGGCGTGGCACTTCGGGGAACATTCATTGTTGATCCAGAGGGCATTTTAAAAGCCTATGAAGTCCATGACAATTCGATCGGACGTTCAGCGAGTGAGCTTTTACGCAAAATTCAGGCGGCGCAGTTCGTCGAAAAAAATCCTGGCCTTGTCTGCCCAGCCAGCTGGCAACCAGGGGGGAAGACATTAAAACCCGGCATGGATCTTGTCGGAAAAATTTAATAGTACTATTATATAATGATAGAGGGGGCGTTTCGTATCTGTCTGCTCTCTCAATTAAATATAGACAGATACTCCAGGGCCAAGGCCCAAGATAAAAAGAAAAAAATCTATGTCGTACACTGCCAAAAATTTTGATCACTTACTGGGACTCACTGGGTTTAGCGACCAATTGCTCAAAAATCATTTTGGTCTTTATCAAGGCTACGTGACTAATTTTAATAAGCTAAATGATTTGTTAGTCGCCATGGAGAAAGAAGGAAAATTTGGAACGCCTGAATACGCCGAATTAAATCGTCGTCTCGGCTGGGAGTTCAATGGCATGCGTTTGCACGAATATTATTTTGACAATCTGTCCAAATCCGGTGGCGAGCCAAATAAAAAGTTGGCGGAGCATTTATCTGCTGAATGGGGCAGCTTAGAGAACTGGGAGAAAGATTTCCGTGCCATGGGGGCGATGCGCGGGATCGGTTGGGTGGTTTTATATCACGACAAACTGGCCAAGCGGTTTTTTAATGTTTGGATTAATGAGCACGATGCCGGTCATTTTGCCGGCTGCCAGCCGCTTCTCGTGTTGGATGTATTTGAACACGCTTTCCTTCTGGACTACGGAACCAAGCGCGCCGGTTACATTGATGCGTTCATGAAAGCAATTAACTGGAAAGCAGTGGAAGAAAGATTATAATAGATTTTTGCCCTAAAGACGCTCTTTCCCGGGCGTCTTTTTTGTCCTGTTTTCTTGACTGTTTCAAGAAAAATAGTAGAATTAAAGACGAATATAACTCATGGTGAGTTTTCTACATTGTAATTCTGCCCCGGCCCTGGGGGGGGGGGGGGGGAGGAATCTTCAAATTATATTGGCGAATTGGTAATAGGAAGATCCTTCGGCTGCGCCTCAGGATGACATTCA
>JAJYIJ010000007.1 GCA_021790135.1 bacterium
GAGTGATTTTTTGATATCTTTAAAAAATTATTTTACCAATGTTGGTTTTACGTTGGGAAACCGGGCAATTGTTTTGGTGATCCCTTCTTTTTTCATCAGTCCCGCATGCGGCCCGTGCGCTTGAATGACGCCGTAGCTGTTGGCCGCGCCCCACAGCAGTGCCGCGGCATAGTCCAGTCCGTAATGTCGCGCCGCCATGTAGGCAGCAGAAAAAGCATCGCCTGCGCCCGTTTTGGAAGTCACCGAAACCGGAAAGGCCTCAACATGCCACACTTCTTCTTTATTTCCGGCCCAGGCGCCATGTTCACCGTCCGTCAGCACTGCTTCTTCGGCTCCGAGTTCGCACAGGCCATGGATAAGAGCACTGATATTTTTTTCTTTTTCCATCGTCGTTTCCAAAATAAGTTCGGCTTCTTCCAAATTAACGATGACAATATCGGCTCGGCTGATCGCCTCGCGTAGGGCCGGTAGGGCGTAGCGGAGCATGTAGGATCCAGGATTTATAACGAGCTGAGCGGCTTGATGGTTTTCGAGATAGCGGAACAATTCCGCCTGAATTGGCTCGAAGCCTTCGCTGAGGCCAGTATAGTATACCCACTCGGCTGCCGCGATGGGTTCAGGCCAAATGTAATTTTTTTTCTCTGAGTAGGAAAGGATGGTCCGTTCGCCGCAATAGTTGAGCACGATTGAATAGCGCGACGTGGCTCCGCTCTCGAATGTCACATAATCAGAATTGACACTAAAGTGTTTCAGTTTTTCTAAAATGGTATGTCCGTTAGCATCATCGCCAATAGTCGAAACAAGAGCGGCGCTGAGCCCCAGTTTTACCGCCGCCACGGCAACATTCGACGCGTTGCCGCCGAGGGCCTGGAAGCTATCCACAATCGGAATTTTTGCGCCGTAATCAAGACACAATTTTTTTTCATTTTGTTCAGTAAGCAACCGGCACTTGGCGCTGTCATCGCCGATTTGAACATGAGTATCAATGATGGGGTCGCCAATGGCAAGCAAATTGAACATATAATTTAGCGCAGGCTGTCACTTTTAACATGACGATGTTTACCGCGCAAAATTTGAATAAATTCTCCGAGCGCCACCAAAAACATACCACCAGTGGCGAGCATAAAAATAAGATTTTCTACGAACAAGGCATAGACAAATAATGCTGCCGCGCCGACAAGAATTATAGCATCCTTGCGTCGTTCCGGTTCAAGATAGACTGAATAGATCAAAAGCAGCGCGCCTAAAAATCCGACAATGGCGAAGAGGGTAGTCATAAAAGGTAAGGGTAAATTAGGAAATAAATTTCCAAAAGGCATATGGGGTAGTTTAGATGATAAAGAAAAAATAATAAAGAGAAAAATTATTTTCCACTTTTTCGCAATTGATATTCACGGAAAAGATTGGACACGATAAAAACCAACTGCAGAATAATAAAAATAAGGTCGTTGAGATAGATGCTGTAGAAGAGTAGAAACAATCCACCCAGAGCGAAGTCCCAGTCGCGCGGTTTTTCTTTTGGAACAAAAACACCGCGAGTAATGGTAAGCAGACCAATGATGCCAGAAATTTTGGCAAGTAAAGCAAGAGTCATATGAAAAATAGATTATTTTGTCCAACGATTAATATATTGGATGGCCTCCAGCGCCGCCACCACGCCCTGACCGGACGCCACCACGATTTGTTTGTGGGGGATATTGGTAATATCACCGGCGGCAAAAATACCGGACACATTCGTGTGACACTTGGTATCGGTAATGATTTCTCCAGCCGGCGTACATTTAATGTGGGTGGCAAATTGTGAATTTGGTATCATGCCGATGTGCACCATAACGCCATCGACCGTCAAGTCATGAATTTGTCCGTCGGTGGTTTGGTAACGAATAGCCTCGACATTTTTATCACCTAAAATTTCTGTTGTTTTGGCTTCGTAGATAATTTGAATATTAGAATGGCCTTTGACTTTATCGATCAAAATTTTATCGCCTTTAGGAAAGCCGCCTTGTGTTTCCGGCATATTTGGGAACTTCGTGAGCAGATAGGCCGGCTTGGCAATCTCTGCCATCATTAAAGCCGATTCCAAAGCACTGTTACCGGCACCAATGGTGACTGTTTTTTTATTGCGATACAGTGGTCCGTCGCACACGGTGCAATAGGTGACGCCATGATGGTCAAGCTCTTCCTCGCCGGGAACGCTGAGACG
Source organism: bacterium (assembly GCA_021790135.1). GTDB lineage: Bacteria > Patescibacteriota > Patescibacteriia > Magasanikbacterales > GWA2-37-8 > JAJYIJ01. Next base: position 2,204 of record JAJYIJ010000007.1, read on the forward strand.
TCGTGGGTGAATACCCGTCGCAATAATCACGGCTTTTGTTTCGATTTTTTCCGTGGCACCGCTAGGGTTTTTTGCGATTACCATGTGATAATTTTCCGTCGGAACAATGTCATCCACCAGCCAACCCTCTTCGATCGTTACGCCATAGGAGCGCACGTGTTCTGCAAAATTGTTCGCCAAGACAAAACCCTGAATGTCGATAATTCCTGGCCAATTTCCTACCTGTCCTGACAAGGCCACCTCACCGCCGACATTTTGACTGATGATTCGAAAATTCAATTCACGTCGTTTCGCGTAAATCGCTGCGCTGCAGCCTGCCGCTCCCGCTCCGATGATGATGAGATCGTACATAGAAACAATTGATAAATTATATGGGTTGTCATCCTGAGCGAAGCGAAGGATCTAATAGGCTATAGCCTCCTGTAATTCTTTTAACGCCGCCTTCACATCCTTCGCCCCGCAGAGTGCACTGCCGGGGTACACGATATCCACGCCAATTTCAGCTAGTCCCCGGATCGTCTGTTTATTAACGGCACCGTCGACTGCGCAGAGGGGCCGGTTCTTTAACAAGGTAAAAGCGCGAATTTTATCTTCGACTTCCGGTAAAAATGGGCTACCCTGTCGGCCCGGGTGAACGGTCATAAACTGAACCACATTCAAACTCGGCAAAAATTTTTCGATCATGCTTAGTGGTGTTTCCGGATTCAACACCATGCCAATTTCCCAACCCTCTTTGCGAATAAAACTGATCGTGCGCCGCGAATCTTTGGCTTCAGCCGGAAATAAAACGCGAAATACTTTGTCGATGGGTTGCCATTTTCGCAACTCGGCAACCGGATCGTCCACCATAAGATGCAATTCAAATTGTAAGGTCGTGTCGATACTGTTAACTTTTTCTATTTCGGAAAATGACGTGTTCGGCACGAATTTTCCATCCATCACGTCAATTTGGATGAACGGGAAGAGTATCTCCATTCGGTGGACTTGCCGTTCGAAATCGGTAAACGACGAAGTCAAAACTGAAGGGATAATCTGCATACTATTTTTCGTAGTCCATTATTTTTTCCACCCGTCTAACGTGTCGGGGGTCCATATCGTAAGGTGTCTCCAAAAAAGTTTTGACAATTGCCATCGCATGTTCATGAGAAAGCTGGTCAGCATCGAGCGAAAGCACGTTGGCGTGATTATGCTTGCGTCCAAGTTCTGCCGCTAAAATGCTGTTGCCGACAATCGCTCGAATACCTTTCACCTTATTGGCGGCAATCGCCATTCCGAGTCCGGAGCGGCACAGCAAAATACCGATATCTTTTTCATTTGAATCTGCCACTTTTCTGGCCACGGCAAAGGCAAAATCGGGATAATCGTCAGTCGGCTCGCTCGCATGCGCGCCCAAATCCTCCACTTCTTTTTTTAGCGTTTTGGTAAGGTAGGTGGTCAAGAATTTTTTCAGCTGGAACCCCCCATGATCAGCGCCGAGGTAAATCATATAAAAAAGATAAAAGCGTTGGTAGTATACCGACCAAAACGCTTTTTGGCAATATAGAATATTGACAAAACCGCTTAATTAAGCTAATTTTACTTGGTCTACGAAAAGTAAGGGCGCATGTCGCGCCACGTCTCCCAATGAGGGAAGGAGTGCTCAACCATGGTCAGGAACCTTGGCGTAATCGTGGGTAGCGGTATGGACGGATCGTCAAGCCCTTTCGGGGAGGGCAGGAGGTTCACGGCGGATACACCCCATGGACAGGTGCAGGTGGTCAAACACCGCCTTGACCGAGGCACGGCTTTGTACGTCATCGCGCGCCATGGAGTGGGACACATCCACTCGCCCTCGGAGGTGAACTACCGGGCGAACATCTACGCGCTGAAGCAATTGGATGTCTCTGGTGTGGTCGGGATTTCGGCGGTCGGAAGCCGGAACCGGGATCTGCTGCCGGGTACGCTGGTCGCAGTCAGTCAGTACATCGATCACACCGACAAGGGCCTGCGCCCTGGCACCTTCTTCGGGAGGGGGATCGTCGCCCACGTTGGTTTTGGGGAGCCGACGTGTCCTAACCTGCGCGGTGATCTCGTGCAGGCCGGTCGGCAGGTCGGCATTCCGATTCGGGATGCCGAGACGCTCATGGTCATGGAAGGCCCGCCCTTCTCGACGCAGGCCGAAGCGACGCTTGGCCAGATGCAAGCATCGCTCATTGGCATGACCGCCATGCCCGAGGCCAAGCTCGCCCGCGAGGCCGAACTCTGCTATGTGACGCTCGGCTGTGTGACCGACTTCGATGCCTGCTTCGGTGGACCGCACGTGTCTGCCGCCGAAGTCGGCCGCGTCTTCAATGCGAATCGCGAAAAGGCGATCGTGGTGGTTCGCAAGGCGGCCGAGATCTTCCTGTCCCGCGGGAACTACTTGTGTGTCGATCAAGTGGCTCTCGACACGGCCATCATGACCGATCTCAAGTATGTCCAGCCGGAGCGGTGGAAGCAGCTTGGGCCGATCACGGCTCGCTTCCTCAAGAGCCACGGCCTCGATCCGAGGGGGAGGCCCATCAAGTAAGGAGAACCACGTTCGTTCGGGGTGCGACTCGCCGACGAACGTTCCATCCACGAGTCGCACCCAACAAAAAACACCACTCGTCGTGGCGTTTTTTGTTTAGGCTCGTTTGGCGCTTTAGTTATTGATGAAAACCGCGGTGCCATTTTCGATTTGTTTTACCCCGAAGGCGGCATTGGCTAAGTCGCCATTTTGATCAAGCGTAATTGGTCCATTAATGCCCGGGTAATCCTTCACTTGGTACAAAGCGTTTTTTATTGCTGTCGGATCAGTGCCCACTTTTTTCATTATATCAGCAATAATTTTGACGTTGTTGTAAGCGCCCGGAGCGCAAATTGTCACATTGGCGCCGCGCGCTTTCATTTCGGCTCGCCAGCTATCGGGCACGTTCACGCGTGGTACGGTGAAAAGTGCTCCATTCGAATCAGCATCAGCCCAAATCGTCGCATCATCCCAAGAATCTCCACCAAGAATGGGAACCGTCAGACCAAGCTCCTTGATTTGTTTAAGACCGAGTAGCCCCGCTTGTGTTTCAGATAGAAAATAAATGGCATCGGGATGAGCATTTTTAATCTTAGTCAACTCCGTCCGCAGATCGGTGGCAGTAGGAGCAAAATTTTCTTCATTAACAATTGTCCCTCCATCGGCGGTAAATTGTTGCTTAAACACCCCTTTGATTCCCTGGCCCCAATCATCCTGCACGGCTAAAATTGCGACCCGACGTTTTTCCATGGTGTTGTACAAATAGTCAGCCGAAAATTTCCCTTGGAAATTATCCGATGGATAACTGCGGAAAATATAATCGCCGGCCTGGGTTATTGATGGCGCCGATGAACATTGCGAAAAAAGCACTACTTTATTTTGATTAGCAACCGGCGCCGCGGCTAGGGTTTCACCCGAGCAGGTTCCGCCGATAATTACCGGCACGCGGTCAAGCGTGATCAGTTTTGTGGCGGCGTTGGCGGCAGTTTTTCCGTCGCATTTGCCATCCTCGGCATCAAGAGCGAGCATCCGACCATTGACGCCTCCGGCGGCATTAACTTCTCCGACCGCTAACTGGGATGCCTTAAGAGCATCTTCTCCAACCGAAGCAGCATCTCCGCTGAGAGGCCCGATCCAGCCAATCGAAATGGGCGTCGTGCTGGCGGTTTGATTAGCAGCTGAGTTTGTCGATGTTTGTCCAGTCGTGGCACAGCCAACTCCGACAACAAGGAGGGCGCCAATAACTCCCGCGAGCAGTAGTTGTTTTTTCATATTTGATATGTAGATTAAAAACTAACCGTGTAGTCTGCCAGGTGGGCAGTATAATGTCAATCATTAAGACGAAAAATATATTTTAAATAATAAAGTATAAATTTTGCCTTATTTATAAGTAAAATTGACAATAAAACAATTCCATGATATTGTCTAATTAATAGACATAAATAAAAAATCAAAGAAATAAGCCTAAAAAATAATAATCTTTCCCCAGCTATATGACTCTTGCCGAAACCCTTGAACAGCTTGGCGTTGACGAAAAACAGGCCAAAGTGTACTTGGCTGCTTTAGAGCTTGGCACCGCCACCATTCAGGAACTCGCCCATCACTCCGGCATCAAGCGCACCAGTATTTATAATTTTTTAGAAGACATGAAACGTCAGGGATTGGTGTCAGAAATGGAGTCGAATAAAAAAGTTTTGATCATTGCTTCCGATCCGCACCAATTAGTGAAGCGCGCTGAGGAGCGCCTCTCGGAAACGCGCAACATTTTGCCGAGTTTGCTCGCAATTTTTAATCAGCCCGGTGAAAAACCAAAAGTGCGCTATCTTGAAGGGATTTCTGGCATCCGCGCTGCCTACGATGACATGATCAAAACCGGTGAAATGATTTATGCTTTTTCCGATTTTGAAAAAATGTTGGCCGTGATGCCGACAGAGGAAATGTTTCTGTTTCCGCTCCAACGAGTGGAGCATGGTATCAAATTTTACAGTATTACCAAAGATGGACCTTGGACGCGCTATGCCATGGCGCGTAATGACGAACAGCTTCGAGAAATGAAATTCGTTGAGGATGCGGCTGATTTCGAAACAGAAATTAATATTTATGGTAATAAAGTGGCCATGATCAGTTTCCGCCGGCCCTATGCCACCGTCATCGTGGAGGATCGGGCCATCAGTCAGACGCTCCGGTCGTCTTGGAAGCTGCTCTGGCAGCGTTTGCCGGCGGCGCCAAGGTTTGACAAAGCTGATTACCCGGAGTATCCTACGGAGCAGACGTCAGACTCGCCATCACCGAGCAATGTCGACCGCAAGGATCGGCTACGTCCGGGGAAGAAAATTCAAAAGTAGAACCCCGCGGGTAGGCCCGTCAACGCCGTCATTAAGTAAAAGCCGAAGATGGTACCGTCTCGACTCAGTTGAGACTCTTGGCACGCAACAAGCGTGTCTTTTTTTAAATCTGTGTCATCTGTGTATGTACAACGCCAACTCTGAAGAAAAAAATATTCTCGAGTTTTGGGAAAAAGATCATACCTTTGAAAAATCCGTGGCCGAACGTCCGGAAAATAAACCGTACGTTTTTTATGATGGGCCGCCATTTGCCACTGGCCTCCCGCACTACGGCCATATTTTAAGCTCTGTCATCAAAGACGTGGTGCCGCGCTATTGGACCATGAAGGGCTACCGCGTGCGGCGGCGCTGGGGGTGGGATTGTCATGGTCTCCCGATTGAAAGTTTGATCGAAAAAGAACTAAAAATTTCCGGTAAGCAACAAATCGAAACACTAGGTGTCGACACCTTTAACGACGCTTGCCAGTCGCGAGTGTTGCAATATACGCACGAGTGGAAAAAAATGATTGATCGCATCGGCCGTTGGGTGGAATTTGACAATGCCTATAAAACCATGGATCAAACCTACATGGAAAGCGTTTGGTGGGCACTCAAAAATCTTTGGGACAAGGATCTCATCTACGAAGGCCGCAAGGTGCTCATGTATTGTCCGCGCTGCGAAACGCCGGTGTCGAAAGCGGAGGTGGCGATGGATAACAGCTATCAAGATATCACTGAAGAAACCGTCACCGCCAAATTTAAAGTAAAAAATCCGACCGAGCATAACTTGCCGGAGAATACCTATATCATGGCCTGGACGACCACACCATGGACCTTGCCCGCTAACGTTGCCTTGGCTGTCGGGCGAAAGATTGAGTATCTGCTTTGTTGTTTGAAAACATCCGGCGAACATTTGATCGTGGCTGATGAACGAGCCGAGGCTGTATTTAAAAATCAGGAATACGACATTGTGCAAAGAATCCCCGGAGCCAGTTTAGTTGGCATTGAGTACGAGCCATTGTTTGTTTCATCGGTTGTTGTTGCCAGCGGTAAAAAAGCCTACTATGTGGCCGCCGGTGATTTTGTCACGACCGCCGAAGGTACTGGCATCGTGCATACGGCCGTGATTTATGGTGAAGACGACTACAACCTTGGTCTGAAACTCGATTTGCCGATGGTGCCCGTTTTGAATAGCAAAGGCGAATTCAACGACGCCGGACCGGAATTTGTCCGCGGTCAGTATTTTAAAAAAGCGGAAAAAGCCATTAAAAAAGATTTGGAAGAACGTCATTTGTTATTCTCGAAACAGCAGTTTACCCATTCCTATCCGCACTGTTGGCGCTGCGAAACGCCGTTGTTTTATAATGCCATTTCCGCTTGGTTCATCAATATCCAAAAAGTAAAGCCGCGCCTTTTGGAGTTGAATGAAAAAATACATTGGGTACCGGAACATCTGCAGTATGGTCGTTTCCAAAATATTCTTGAAACGGCGCCGGATTGGAACATCTCTCGCAATCGCTATTGGGCAACGCCGCTGCCATTTTGGAAATGTACGAATTCCGACTGCGGCGAAGTCGCTTGCGTCGGCAGCATCGATGAATTGCGTCGAAAAGGCGATCGGAAAATTACCAAAATTATTTTTGTTCGTCACGGTGAAAGCGAAAAAAATGTAAAAAACGTAAAATCGCGTTCGGCTACCAAATACCCCTTAACCGAAATCGGTCGCGCCGAGGCCGAGGAGCTGGCCAAGAAAATTACCGGGTCAGTTGATGCTATTTTTACTTCGCCGGTTTTGCGCGCCAAAGAAACAGCGGCCACTATTGCCAAAAAAGTGTCGGCGCCTGTGATTGAGAACGAACTTATCACCGAATATAACTGGGGTAAACTGGAAGAAATGCCCGCAGAGGAATTAGTAAAACAAGCAAGTTATCTGTTATATAATAATGCCAACGCCCCGGCGATTGAACGATTCAACAACCGTCTCGGCGAAACCGGAGAAACCATGGGCGATGTGGCAGCGCGCGTTAAAAAATTCGTTGAGTTACTCAGTAAAGAATATCAAGGCAAAACGGTCGTGGTCGTCAGCCACGGTGGCATCAATTCAGCCATCCACCAGGCGCTTGAAGATATCAGCCCGGAGCAATTCTTTTTGGAAGAAAATGCCAGCTCAAAGGCTCCGCTCTATTTTTATATGGATGAAAATGGCCGCAGCCTCGATTTGCACAAGCATAATATTGACCACGTCAAATTGCGCTGCGAAAAATGCAACGGCACCATGGAGCGGATTCCCGAAGTGATTGATTGTTGGGTTGAATCCGGTTCGATGCCTTTTGCCGAGTTTCATTATCCTTTTGAGAACCAAAAAGTATTCGAGGCGCGTTTTCCGGCGCAATATATTGCTGAATATATCAACCAGACGCGCGCCTGGTTCTATTACATGCACGCTATGGCCGCCCTTTTGTTCGACAAAATCAGTTTTGAAAATGTCGTGTGCACGGGAGTTATTTTGAACGAGGAAGGTGAAAAGATGTCCAAGTCAAAACAAAATTATCCTGATCCGTGGCGAATCATAGAAACGTATGGCGTCGATACGCTGCGTTACTATTTGATGACCAGCGTGGTGATGCAGGCCGATGATTTGCTTTTCAATGAACGCGAGGTGCGTGAACTGTTTAATAAAGTTATCAATATTCTCTGGAATGTCGTTACGTTTTATCAAATGTACGCTTCCGATTTTGACGACAAACTGCAAGCCGGCGAGAGTAAGCACGTGCTTGATCATTGGATTCTGGCCAAACTGGCCGTGCTGGTTAAAACCGTGACGGAGGAGATGGATCGGTATGACACCGTGCGCGCCGGTCGGCCGATTAAAGATTTTATTGACGACCTGTCCACTTGGTACGTGCGCCGTTCCCGCGATCGTTTTAAGGGGAATGACCTGAAGGATAAACAACAAGCTTTAGCAACGCTTCGAGAAGTGCTTTTGACGCTCGCTAAAGTAATGGCGCCGTTTATGCCCTTTATCGCCGAACGCGTCTGGCAGGAAGTTGGCAAAGTAAAAACCAGCGTCCACCTTGAGGCGTGGCCATTGTACCGCGAAGAACATCACGACCACGCGGTACTTTCCAAAATGGATTCAGTCCGCAAAGTCGTTGAGCTTGGCCTGGCTCTTCGCGCTGAAGCAAAAATAAAAGTGCGTCAGCCGCTTCGCCAGGTGGTGATGAACAACGAACACCTTGGACCGGATTTTTTGACGATTATTGCTGAGGAATTGAACGTGAAAGAGGTTTCTTTTGGCGAGGCAGTGGAAAAAGGCAGCTGGGTGACAAAAGAACTTGCCGGTCTTCAAGTCTGGCTCGACACCATGATCGATGAGGAGCTGAAAAAAGAGGGTTTGGTGCGCGAAATTATTCGAACCATTAATCAGATGCGGAAGGAGAAGGGGCTGACCTTAAGTGATGGAGTGAACATTCAGTACCAGACAAATGATAGTATACTTGTCAGTATCTTTAAAGATTTTGCTGATGAAATCAAAAACGCAACTTTGGCAAAAAAATTAGAAAACAGCCCAAATTCAGAAATTGAAGAAATAATTATTGATGGTAGATCTCTTGCCCTTGAAATTTTGAAGCAGTGATTTGGCCTAAATAAGCAAAAATAAAGAAAACACATTGACGGCCGAACAGTTTTGGAGTAGACTACTCCCTTGTCAATATGACGTGTATAGCTCACATACGTAGTCTTTCTGAAGCAGCCGAGACGGAGCCAGATAGTAGCCGAGCAAAATCAGATTTATATAGTACACAAATAAATGGTTTAATAACCCAAATATGCTATAAGCTACTTTGGGTCTTTTAGGTATCAATACCAATTTCAACCATTCTCAGCGATAGTATGCAAAAAGAAAATCAAAAACAAAAAACAATTCTTGTCGTCCATGCCATGAGCCATGCAAAGAAGTTTGTTTTTCAAAAAATTAAAAAAATGGGGTTGCGAATAGTTTGTCTGAGTAAGGAAAAGACTGGCTGGGCGGCAAGTTATGTTGATGAATGGATTTTGGCCGATCTTCAGAATCATAAGGATTGCATTGAGGCGGTCAAAAAATATAATAATGACCAGCTAAAATATAGAATCGATGGGGTGGTTACTTTTTGGGATGAGGCCGTGTTGCTTACCTCACATTTGGTTGACACATTTGGTCTGATCGGGATTCCTTACGTCGTCGCTAAACAAGTAAAGAACAAATATTTTTTTCGTGACTTCTGCTCAGCCAACGGTATTTTGGCGCCGAAACATCGATTGCTACGTAGCAAAATAGAAATAAAAAAATTAGAGAAAGAACTTAAGTATCCGTTAGTTGTCAAACCGGTTTATGGTGCGGCCAGTGCCTATGTTGTCAGAGTTAACAATCAGTCGGAGTTGGTCGAAACGTATGATTATATTAAAAATAACATCAAATCGTTCTGGTTAGCTTCGGAATGGGAAAATTTCGATTTATTAGTCGAAGAGTATATTGATGGAGAAGAAGTCGATATGGATATTCTGGTACAGCACGGCAAGATCAAATTCTATTCTATTTCCGACAATTTTAATAAAAGTAAAAATCGTTTTTTTGTTGATAGCGGGCAGGCTATTCCCTCAAGTCTTCCGGTGCGAGAACAGCGAGCGCTTATGGCTATGGCCGAAGAGGCATTGGAAAAATTAAACATCCAAAATGGGTGTATTCATTTTGAAGCAAAGAGCGCTTCTGATGGGCCCTATCCGATTGAGGTTAATATGCGGATGGGTGGCGACTATGTTTATTCATATGTAAAAAGTGCCTGGAACGTCGACCTGGTGGAAGAATCGGTCAGGATCGCTTTGGGTGAATTTATAAAAATTGACAAACCGGAAACCCCATATAAATATATTATCGGTTGGGATCTGCAACCGGAGTCATCGGGAATTTTAGCTGAGCTTGAAGTATCGTCTGATCTGAAGGAAAAAAAATATTTAGAAGAGATTTATCTTTTCCATGAAATTGGCGACGCCATTCTTCGCCCACCAGAGGGTTACGACAGCTTAGGTTGGCTAACGGTCTCCGGTGCCAATGCCATTGACGCACAAGATAATCTTAATGAGGCACTTAAATTAATTACTTATAAAGTAGTGCATTTTGACCAAGAGTCAGTACTAGGTAAGACAGCACGTGAAAGTCGTTTATCTGCCGCGACGCTTAAGAAAGATTTTATAATGCAGGCGGCAAAGATTGAGAAAGTCCGCCGCATTTCACTCACCGATCAACGTCGATTACACATTGGAATTGCAGGAAACAAAACTCATTTTGACGCCGGCAAGTCGGAAAGCGGCCTGCCAGTTATCACGGTAAAATATATTGAGCAGGAACTTCAACGACTGGGTTATCGGACGACTGTGTTTGATTTCAACAATCTTGACCGAACTTTTTATGAATTGTGGTCAAGCGACGTTAATTTGGTATTTAATGTCACTGAAGGAATAAATAGTAATGAACAATTAAAGGCTCAGGCCACAGCCATGCTTGAGGCTCTGCAAATTCCGTATACAGGCTCGAGCGCGTACACCATCGCATTCTGTCAAGACAAGATACGAACAAAAAAATTATTTACTTTTCACAATGTCCCGACGGCAGCCTGGGACTATGCCTATACGGCGAAGGATGTCATTAAGCATGATCTGCGATATCCGTTGGTGGTGAAGCCCAGTAATACCGATGATTCATTTGGCATAACTAATAGTTCTGTCGTCACCAATAAAGGCGAACTGACTCGGCAGATCAAACGAATCATCGGAGAGCTTAATCGGCCGGCGCTTGTAGAAGAATATATTGATGGTGATGAATATGAAGTTTCGATTATTGGCAACACGGAAGAAGATCTGCGCGTTTTGCCGTTGTCTCGATCGGTCTTCAAAAAACTTCCTAAAGGTTACTGGCACATGTATACGCGTGACGCTACCCGGCACCAAAATCGGGCCTATGAAAAGATTATTTTGCAGCGCGCTTCTAAATCCATCAATCTAAAACTTGAGTCACTTATCACTGAAATTGCTCTTGACGCATATAAGATTATGCAATGCCGTGATTATGGTCGGGTTGGTTTGAGAGTTGATAAGGACGGTAACCCGTACGTTCTTGAGGTTGACACCAACCCGCCTTTGAATGAACAGACGGAGCTGGTAAGGGCCGCAAAATTAACCGGCATGAAATTTGGGGATGTACTTGAAGAAATTATCAGCCTGGCGATCAAACGTTATAAAAATAAAAATTCCCTCCTTTAAGAGGGAATTTTTAAGATTTCAAATGTGTGATAAGGGCTGCTATGTCCGGTTCGGCTGCTTCAATCGCTTAGAGATAATTACTTCTCCCCTTCGAGGATAAACTCTCGTAAAATAGGTATAAGATGATTATAATTTTTTTTCTGATACTCAGGATTTTTCCAGTCATTACCGGTAATAATTTTACGACAGGTTTTGGCGCCGCAGCTGCATTTCATTTTAAATTTCGGATTAGATTCGGCCAAACCATAATCGTAGGTCAATTCCTCGCCTTTACGAATATTTTTGAGTGCAATAAAATCACCCTTAGCATTGAATCCCAAATTCCCTTCACAAGAGTGGTTGAAATACCACGAAATTGGTAAATGGTTAAAGTTAAGATCTGGTGGCGGGCGAAAACCCGCGGGAATGCCAATGCAGAAATCTTTGACTAGTCGTCGGATCAGAGGACTTTGTTTTTTTAATTCCGACCAGGGCATCACTTTGCGGTGTTCCGCGGCGCTAATGCCCTCATCAACTACGGTATTTTTTTTAATGTTTACAGCAGCAAATAATCCTACTCCGCCATTACAAATTTTGGAAGGCTTTATTTGCATCAGGACATTTTCAAAATGTACAGTCATAAAATTTAAACCAAAAAATAACCTATTTTTAATTGTCCAAATTTTAGATTAAATTCGTGTTGCTGTCAATATCAGGAGGACTTTATCTTATTGACAGTCATGGCATTGCTGTTTATACTATCGGAAACTATTTATAATGATTTTTTACTATGCTAACTGTCAAACAAATTTTTGATTTAGGAGTAAAAATGGCCATGGCCGCTGATCCGCGCGGAGAAAAATTAGTTAAAAAATATCTCGCCGATCAAAAGAAAAAATACGACGAACTGCCGGCGAAGGAAAAGCCCTATTTTGATAAAGAAAATTTAGTTAATCCCTACCAGGACAGCGGCATTCACGTTGATGACGGCAAGACTGATGTCCGTCGCGTTTTGACCGGCATTGACATTGACGCTGCGGAAATTTTACTTTCCAGCCAGTTAAATGAACGTGGAAAAAAGATTGATTTGGTCATCGCCCATCACCCGGTTGGCAAAACTTTAGCGCACTTGCACGACGTCATGGATATGGCGGTGGATGTCTATGGCGAAGCTGGCATGCCGATACACCTGGCGGAAAAAATCATGGAAGAGCGCATCACCGAAGTCGGGCGGAGTGTTCATCCGGTCAACCACTACCAGGCGGTCAACGTCGCTGCACTTTTGAAAATCAATTTCATTAACACCCACACGATCACCGACAATCTGGTGGATGAGTTCATGAAAAATTATCTGAAAAAGAATAAACCAGAAACACTCGGCGACGTCATGGATCTTTTAATGGAACTGCCGGAATATCAAGAAGCCAAGCGTCAGGGCGCCGGACCGGTTCTATTCGCCGGTAATCCGCGCAACCGCGTTGGCAAATATGTCACCGAAATGACTGGCGGCACCGAGCCTTCCGGCAAAATTTATCAGGAATTATCGCGTTCCGGCGTTTCCACGATCGTCGGTATGCATATGCGCAAGGATACGTTGGAAAAAGCCATGGAGGCCCACCTTAATGTGGTCACTGCCGGCCACATGGCCAGTGATTCTCTTGGCATGAACCTCTTCTTGGATGAATTGGAAAAGAAAGGGGTGGAAATCGTTCCGTGCGGCGGCATCATCCGCGTCAGCCGGGTGAACAAAGGAAAGAAATAACACAGATTAAAACAGATTGAGTTGGACTGCACGGATTTGATACATATTAAAAAAACCGCTCGTGGTAAGCGAGCGGTTTTTAAAATTATTTTGTCAGTGCAGTGATTGCCTTAATGAATCTCTCCACATCTTCGGGCCGGTTGGCCAGGCCAAAGGAGGCGCGGATGATGCTGGGGACTTTAGAGGTGTCACCATTTTTGACCGCCGCCACAATGGTGGATTCATTTTTGACATGCATGAGTTTGCGCACCACGTTGTACACGCAGAAACTGCCGGCGCGGACGCCGATGCCGAAGTCGCTGTTTAATTTTTCTGCCACCATGGTGGCATCTTGCCCCTTGATACTAAAAGGGATAACGGTATTCAGCTGTTTTTCATTCACATGCAAAATGACATTCGGATTTTTTTTCAGCGTGGCGTACGCTTTTTTGGTTAAGTTCGTTTCGTAAGTTTCTACGTTTTTCATTCCCAGAACCTTCAATTCTTTAAGAGCGGCGGCTATGGCCACGGCACCGACGGCATTCGGCGTGCCCGGATCGTGCGCCAGTTGATTCTGGTAGCGCAAAAATTCGCCGCCCTCGGTAATGTAAGGCAAGTTGCCGCCGCCGATTTGGTAAGGTAGAAATTTATCGCAGAATTTTTTCGGGGCGATAAGTAATCCGCCGCCGAACGGCGCGTAGAATTTATGGCCGGAGGCGACAAGAAAATCAATGCCGAGCGCCTGCATATCCAGCGGATGATGCTGGATAAATTGGCAGGCATCAACGATGAAGTAGGCGCCATGGCGGTGAGCGATTTTTCCGATTGCCTTGAGGTCGGGGCAATAGCCGGTGACATTAGACGAGGCTGTGGCCACCAGCACTTTGACATGGTTGCTTTTGATTTTTAAAAGTTGCTCAATGCGGTCAAGGTTAAATTCAAATTTTTCACTCACATCATACCGCAACACTTGTCCGCCGCCGAGCTCCTGAATGCTCTCATTAACTTTATCCATGTCCTCCAGGCTAGTGCGTTGGCTGCCGAGCATTTTGATGCCCTCGGCTTTTATCCAGGGGAGCCAGGAGGAGCTGTGTTCAATGGCGGACACTGCCACCTTGCCGGGCAAAAAAGAGAAAAAGTAAGCCAGTGTATTCATCGCGCCGGTGGTATTGCCGGTAAAAATAACGTAATCGTCCGGCCGGGCATGCACGAAATTTTTAATCACCTCGCGGCTGTTTTCATAGTCGTCGGTAGAAATTTTGGATTTCGTCCCGGCGCCGCGATGCACCGAGCCGTAGCTAGTCATATAATTTGTAACAGCAGTCTCAACGGCAATAAGCGGTGGCGTGGTCGCGGCATTATCTAGATTAACGTAATTCACCAATCCTAGTTTTTTCGTGTCCACTGAAAAGTTCAGAATCTCCGGACGGAATAAATTGTTGATGTTGATTTGTTGCATATTTTTTTTGAAGTGGTTTGCCACCATCAAACAAATTATTTTAGTAGTTTTTTTCTTTAGCGTCAATCATTTAGGACATATCTACTTGACAAAATGGCTAGTTTATAATATAATTTTGATATCATTAAAAAATGTCTAATAATTTTGACAACAGAAATATGAATGCTAATACCGCCCTCAAAGAATTAGGGTTATCCGAACCAGAATCAGCCGTTTATTTGGCCCTGCTCCGCCTTGGTGGTTCCATCGCCAGCGAGATAGCCAAGGAAGTTGGCCTTAAGCGCACTACCATTTACGCCATTCTGAAGTCGCTCGCGGCCAAAGGATTTGTCGCGATGTATTTCCGCAAAAATAAACAGCTCTATTACGCCGAACGGCCCAGCCGCGTCTCAAATTATTTTGAAAAAAAATTGCGTTCATTCAACGAACTGATTCCGTCTCTCGAATCTTTACATAAGAAAGAACTGCAGGTCGGCGGCCTGCGCTTTATTGAGACGATTGAAGAACTGAAGAAATTTTACGAGGACGTATTGGATGATTACAAAAATAAAAGCTATTTTGTCATCAGCAGTGGCAAAGAATGGGAAGATCTGGATCCGGAATTTTTTCAATATTTTCGATCCGAACGCGGCCGGCGCAATATAAAAACTAAATTGTTGCTGTCGCCGCATTTCAAAGAAGAAAATCCCGAAGATGCGGAATTAAAACGCACTTGGAAATTTTTGCCCAAAAAATATGAATTCAAAAGCACGATTGATATTTACAAAGATAAGATTCTGATTGTCAGTCCGGAACTTTCCGCCTTGGCGGTGGTAATCGCCGTACCGGCGATGGTGGACGTTTTCAAAATGGTCTTTGAGATTATTTGGGATATGGTGGAATAACTTTGTTTATGGTAGGATAAACGCACTATGATTTCTCTTATCGCTGGCAAAGTTATTAGTAAAAAAGAAGAAGAAATTACCATTATGACCGCCGGTGGCGTCGGGTATCGCTTGCTAGCCAGTCCGGGAGTTTTAACTTCCGTGAAAGTTGGCGACGAGGCGCAAATTGAAACCTATTTATCCGTCAAAGAAGATGCGTTGGATTTGTTCGGCTTTGCCTCGCTCGCGGAAAAACAATTATTCAAAAATTTTCTCTCGGTCAGTGGCGTCGGGCCGAAAACCGCTTTGCACTTGCTCGCTCTTGGCAGCGTGGAAGAAATCACGCTCGCCATCGGCCGAGGCGACGTGGAGTATCTGACAAAAGTCAGCGGGATCGGCAAAAAAACCGCCGAGCGCATCGTGGTGGAACTGCGCGAGAAAGTGGCGAAGGAATCAGGAATCAGGAATCAGGAATCAGGCGCTAAATCTAGCGATGCGGTGAGTGATGTGATTGACGGCTTGGTAACACTTGGTTACTCGAACCTAGAAGCGCGCGAG
>JAJYIJ010000091.1 GCA_021790135.1 bacterium
ATCTTGTTGTCATCCCAAGCTCTTTTATTTTTCCATTTATCGTACCCAAGGTGGTAATCTTCCGGAGTTTGGTCACCGTGATGGCCGCCGGACTTGTCATTTTGTTCATTGCCAGCCGCGACGAGTATCGTCCTCGCTGGACGCCGCTCAGCATCGCCTTGGCCGTTTTTTTGCTCAGTTTTACCATCTCCACCTTTGTTGGCGTCGATCCCTACCACAGTTTTTGGGACAACCATGAACGCATGCTCGGTCTGTTCACCATTTTTCATTACGTTGTCTACTTTTTTATTGTCAGTTCCGTTTTCAAAAAATGGGTGGATTGGCGGCTTGCCTTGCGAATATTTCTTTTTGCCGGTTCAATCGTGATGTTTATTGGCCTTTTGCAGTTAGCTAATCCCTACCTCCTTTTGAATCAGGGTAGCGGCCATGTAGCGAGCACCCTTGGTAATTCTATTTATGTTGGTGGTTATGGAGTTTTTCTTGCCTTTCTTTCTTTTCTCTTATTTGTCAAAGAAAGATCGATTTTTTGGCGTTGGGTGGAAGGAGTGCTTGGCATTCTCGCCGTCTTGGGGATGATGGCGAGCGGAGAGCGCGGTCCGTTGCTGGGCATGGTTGTCGGAGTCGTTTTTATGGTCGTTGCTTACATTCTTACCTTGAAAAAAAATCCTCGTTTACGGCAGTCGCTTCTTGTTGTTTTGGTCGTTATTTTCGCTGGTATTGGAATTTTATACCAGTTTCGCACTAGTCATTTCGTCACTTCCATTCCGACATTAAATCGGGCATTTAGTACCACTATTGCCAATATCGAAAATAGCGGTCGTTGGATCGCTTGGCAAATTGCCTGGCAGGGCTGGAAAGATCACCCAATTTTCGGTTGGGGACCGAATAATTATTTTTACGCTTTTAACCTCCACTACAATCCGAAATCACTGGAAGCTGGTTACGGCGAAACTTGGTTTGATAACGCTCATAATATTCTGATGAACACCTTGGCCGTGCAAGGAGCGGTGGGTCTTCTATCCTATCTCGCAATTTTTGTCTGCGCGGGCTGGGTTTTGCTGCGCGCTTTTCGTCGGGGAAATATTGACCAACATTTTTTAATTATCAGCGCCGGTTTTTTGGTCGCCCATTTGGTTAAAAATGTAACCGTTTTTGAGGACCCGACGTCATATATGTATTTCATGTTTTGGTTAGGGATGATAAATAGTCTTACTTTTCTGCCCAAAAAGGAAGCTTTGACGGTTTCGGATGAAAAAAACGTCGTTTCCAAGCCGAACGCGTCAAACCGTCCAATTGGCTGGGGGCTTTTGAGTGGCGTTGGAGTGGCAGCTTTCATCATCATCTTTATTTTCGATATCCAGCCAGCGCGAGCAAACATGAAAACCCTGTATGCCCTGCAGTTTTTGAACAGCTCACCGAGCGATCCGGCGGCCATGGCGGCAGTACAAGAGGCGCTCTCTTTTCAGTCGCCGCATATTGATGACATTCGGAGCGATTTGGCCCAATCGGCCGCTAGCATTATCACCAATGATTATCAAAAACTGGGGCGAGATATGACCGAACAAATTTTTCAATTATTTTATGGTGAGCTGAAGAAAAATCTTGTTCTCCATCCCTTGGATATTCGTACGGACTTGACCCTGACGCAATATGGGCAGATAGGCGCTGAATTATATAATGATCCCCGCTACTTGTCGGAAGCCGAAAGTTACGCCGAACAGGCGCTGCAATATTCTCCAAAACGGCAACAAGTTCTCTATATTCTGGCCGGTTTAAAAGCCGAGCTCGGCGATACCCAGGGTGCTGAAGTGCTTTTACGTCAAGCCTTGAATGAAGACCCAAAAATAAGCGAAAGTTATTGGCGTTTGGCGGCTCTTTATGCCAATATGCACGAAGACAGCGCTGCTGAAGCTGTACTAAATCTTGCGCATACGAATGGCATTGTATTTTCTGATCAAGAGCAAGGATACATCAATCAAATTGAAGCGCTTATCGCCAGTACTACTAAAAAATAATCACCATGAAAAAAGCATTAATTACCGGCATTACCGGGCAAGATGGCTCATATTTGGCGGATTCTCTCTTGGATAAGGGGTATGAAGTGCATGGGATAATAAGGCGATCCTCCTCATTTAATACCGGTCGTATCGATCATATTTATCAAGATCCGCACGATCCTGATCGTCGCCTGTTTTTACACTATGGCGATCTCGGCGACGGGAGTAACATCAGCCGTTTGATTGAAAAAGTAAAGCCGGATGAAATTTATAATCTAGGCGCGCAAAGCCATGTGCAAGTCAGTTTTGAAATGCCAGAATTTACAGGTGACGTTGATGGTCTTGGCACACTGCGTTTGCTCGATGCCATCAAGGATTCAAAAATCAAAGTCAAATTTTATCAGGCCGGTTCGTCTGAAATGTTCGGAAAGGTAGTTGAGACGCCGCAGAAAGAAATGACCCCCTTTTATCCGCGCAGTCCATACGGTTGCGCCAAAGTTTTTGCGCATCATCTCTGCGTTAATTACCGCGAAGCGTATGGTATGTTCATTTGTAATGGAATATTGTTCAACCATGAATCACCGCGGCGCGGAGGGACCTTTGTTACCAAAAAAATTACCCACGCTTTCTGTCAGATAAAACTCGGCAAGCAGGATAAACTATTTTTAGGCAATCTGGATTCGAAGCGTGACTGGGGGTATGCCAAGGAATATGTGGAAGCGATGTGGCTTATGCTTCAACAGGAAAAAGCCGATGACTATGTCATTGCCACTGGCGAGAATCATAGCGTGCGTGAGTTTGTTGAGGAGGCAGCCGGCTTTTTAGGTTATGCAATACGCTGGGAGGGCAAGGGAAGAGATGAAAAGGGGATAGATGCCGTCAGCGGTCAGGTACTCGTAGAAATTGATCCATTTTATTTTAGACCAGCGGAAGTGGATGTTTTACTAGGCAATGCCAGTAAAGCCAAGTCAAAGCTAGGTTGGGAACCAAAGGTGAAATTTAAAGAGTTAGTAAAATTAATGCTGGAAGCAGAATTTGAAGAGCAGGGGCTGGTAGCAAGGGACTACATTAAATAAAATACTATGGAAAAAAAAGCAAAAATTTATGTGGCTGGACACCGAGGTTTGGTTGGCTCGGCACTAGTGCGCACTTTGGAAGCACGTGGTTTCACTAACATTGTAACTCGTACCCACAGCGATCTGGACTTGATGGATCAGGCGGCCGTAGCTGATTTTTTTAACAAAGAAAAACCAGAATATGTTTTTTTGGCTGCGGCTAAAGTTGGCGGGATTGTTGCGAATAATACATATCCAGCCGATTTTTTATATAATAATCTTGTCATTCAGAATAATGTCATCCATTCTGCCTACGTTAGTGGCGTCAAAAAATTATTATTTCTCGGATCCTCGTGTATTTATCCCCGCGACTGTCCGCAGCCAATGAAAGAAGAGTATCTTTTAACCGGTCCTCTAGAACCGACAAATGAACCGTACGCCATTGCTAAAATCGCCGGCATTAAGTTGTGTCAAAGTTATAACCGGCAGTTTGGCACCAACTTTATCGCCGTCATGCCGACTAATTTGTATGGCCCGAATGACAATTTTAACC
>JAJYIJ010000092.1 GCA_021790135.1 bacterium
TTTTTCGTTATCTGCAATCAGCGTGACATTTTCGTGAGTTTTGCTATACTCCTTCGCAAAGGGGCTCGAGTTTGTTATAATGAAATAATTCTCATAGCCAGCGGGCAGGCCGACAGCCCGCTCAATATCGCGGGTGACGTAGAAAATGGGGGTTAATTTTAGATCGTTGGTTTCGGCTAACATAGCAGGCCTAGTATACTTGAAAAATCGTTCGTTGGCAATATCTGTATGTCTGAAATTTATAAAAAATTAAAGGAATTTGGAAGTGTTAGGACGAACGCTTCGTTGACGCATTTTTGTACTTTTAAAATTGGAGGACCGGCTGATTATCTCGTGAGTGTCACTCGTCGCGAGTCGCTGGTGGGTCTGCTCCAGTTTTTAACTGATGAGGGGGTTGACTGGTTTATTTTGGGCGGGGGAGCGAATGTGCTTTTTCCTGACGGCGGTTTTCGTGGCGTGGTTATTAGATTATTATTGAATAAAATTAGTGTTCAACAAGTTGATGGCGGACCAGCCAATGAACGTTTAGTTTTTGTCGAGGCAGGAACAACGCTAACTGAAACAGTCCGTTTTTGTGTTCAAAAAGGGTTGGCCGGTTTCGAATGGGCGGCAGGAATTCCAGGAACGATTGGCGGCGCAGTGCGTGGAAATGCTGGGGCTCATTATAGTTTTGCTGGCGGAGAAATTAAAGATTTTTTGCTTTCTGCCAGCGTGTGGCAAGACGGAGAGACGGTTGAGTTTACTAACGCCGATTGTGCTTTTGCTTATCGGGATAGTTTTTTCAAACACTATCCAGCGATTATTTTGGGGGCTTCCTTTAATCTTGTTGTGGGCGATCAGCGTGAAATTTTAGCCATTACCCAACGTATTGTCGAGGAACGGCGTGGTAAACATGCGGCTGAACCGTCGGCGGGCAGTTTTTTTAAAAACGTACCGCTTGAGAAATGGAAGGCCGACCGGTCGCTTTTGCCGCCACGCTTTTTGGAATATCAAAAAATTGCTGCCGGTTGGTTAGTGGAGCAGTGCGGTTTAAAAGGATTGACGCGCGGCGGGGCGATGGTGTCAAAAAGTCACGGTAATTTTATTATCAACGTTGGGGGCGCAACGCAGGCCGACGTCTTGGCAGTGGTTGATGAAGTGACGAGTCGGGTGTATACTAGGTTCGGCATTGAATTGGAGCCGGAGGTACAGATTGTCCGTTAAGGTTCCAGTTTTTAGCCACATTACATTATTTTTCAATCTACTAATAAGTCTATGCAAACCATTATTAGCGGGCGGGGGGTGGCTTTGACGGACGCCATCGAAAGTTACGTCGACAAAAAATTTGCCGGATTTGAGAAATATTTTGCCGGTATAGTGCGAGCTGAAGTAGCTGTCGGTCAGGAAACGCGGCATCATGTGAAGGGGGAGATTTTTTATGCGGAGGCTAAGCTGGAAATACCCGGTCTTGATGTATTTGCCAAGAAAACGGCCAAAGATCTTTATACTGCCATTGATATCCTTAAGGATCATTTAGAAAAAGAATTGAAGAAACACAAGGCTAAGTTGCGCGGCAATGAAAAGAAAAAAAAGCAGACGGCGCGGCAGAATAAAGAATACCGGGCGTAGGTGAGGCTATGCGAGTGCGGCGCGATTTGCAGGCGGATAAACTTCGAGTCATGAGTTGGCTAAAAATATTGGCCGGCACCTGGTTGATAGCAGCTGGCTGGAGTTGGTACCACGTGTGGAAACATCCGAAATGGGCGTTCGTTGGCAAAGCTCTACTGGTTTGGTTCGCAGTGGCGGCGGTCTACCTCGCTGGCAAACAGCTATATCATTTTTTGGTCAGACGTTTTAAACTGGGTTCTTTTTGGGAAAACGTATTCGATCGCGGCTTAGACTCTCTCCTTCTGATCGCTTCAATGTTGTTCGTGATTTTTTTTATCACGAATGAAATTATTACGCTTTTGTATAGTGTCTTCATTTTTTGGTTGATCTTTCGGACGTTACAAAAATTGCTCTCGCAACACGAAAATGCTCTGGAACTTTTACGTCTGAATCGGGCGATTTTTATTTTGGCCGCTGGTTTGTTTGTAATTCAATCGGTCTGGCAGTATGCGGCTTTCCATTATTATATTTTGGATTCGAATATTCAATTTTTTGATATTGTTTTCTTTCGAGCCACAGCCTTGACTGTTTTTTGGCTGGGTGGATTTATGGTCGGAAGTATGCTGTTTGTCCGCGGTCGCCACTGGAGCAGGGCAATTCCGCTCATTATTTGGACACTGCTTTTTGTTTTGATGCAAGTGGTCTGGATGTTTAATTTGGGAATTCTCTACTATTCTGGTTTGTATATCAGCCCGGTTGCCTTAGAACACGCAGAAGGTTCGGGCGGGGTCGTTTTTAACTCAGCGGTTTTAGTTTTTGTGGGGGCTTTTGTGGCGGCGTGTGTGGTATTTTTTGTTACTTTTTGGCCCCTTTTAAAGGCGCATCGGAGAGTGTCGAAGCGTTATATTTATTTTTATGGAGCGCTCGCCGTACTGTTGGCTTTCGTAGTAGTCGTGGCTATTCATTCATTGCGCAATACACCGGAAGCAGAAATCGCTGTTTCGTTCTATGACGCTTATCTTAAAAAAGAGGCGCCCATACAGCTTAACCCGGCCATTAATGCCAAGCTGGCCAAGTTTGGTTTGCACTACGAGCCGAATTCTTTTTATGTGAACGATCGTAGCCAGGTTTTTACGCCGACGACAACACCGCTTTTGCCGCCGGAGTTTGCGCACAGCAAGCCGAATATTGTTTTTATTTATGTCGAATCGTTTTCAGCCCGGTTTGCCGGCGTGTATAATCCGGCTATGACGGGAGTGACGCCGAATTTTGACGCTTTTGCTGATGACCCGCATACGACTGTCTTTTACAATTATTATAACGCTTCCACGCCGACCATTACCGGAACACTTTCTCAACAATGTTCATTTTTACCGCCGACCGGTGAGAACGAAATTGAAACGGAAAAGAAATTACAGAGTCATCGGCTTTTGTGTTTGCCGGAAGTTTTGAAGAAGGATGCCGGTTATAAATATGCGGCCTATATTACCGCGGTGGCTAAGACATTTGCGCACAAAGATGGTATTTTTGAGAGTATGGATGTGAATGATGTGTTTGGAACCGCTGAACTGGCCAACTATATCAAAGGGCCGCCACTGGCTTGGGGTTATTCCGACCATCAAATGTTTCCGGTTTTGTGGCAGTTCATGCAAACAGCTCCACAGCCATTTGATTATATGCTCCAAACCATCGACACCCATCCACCTTTCAATTTGGCTGAGGATGCCATTCCATATGGCGACGGTCATAGCGATGTTTTGAACATGTTCCATACGACCGACAATGCTTTCGGAAAGTTTTGGGATGAGTTTAAGGCCAGTCCTTTTTATCACAATACGATTGTTGTGGTGGTCGCCGATCACGCCATTTTTCCGGGTGCCGTTACCAGCGATTTATTCCCGACGGATGCAGGTAAATTAACTTACTATGATAAGAATTTTTTCGCCATGTATATTCCTGATTCAGTACTGCCAAAGCGTGTTGACGTGATG
>JAJYIJ010000093.1 GCA_021790135.1 bacterium
TGCTTTTCGGATTCGCCTTTATTTTTTTGTCCAGTTTGGAAACCGAATTCACCGCGTTTCTTGATGTTCAGGATTGTGCGGCTGCCAATATTGCTGGTCATGATGATGACGGTATTTTTAAAGTTTACTTTGCGCCCTTTGGCGTCAGTCACCTGACCATCGTCCAAAATTTGCAGCAAGATATTAAACACGTCGGGATGGGCTTTTTCTATTTCATCAAACAGAACCACGGCATAGGGCCGGCGGCGAATGCGTTCGGTCAGCTGGCCGCCTTCTTCATAGCCGACATAGCCCGGCGGTGAGCCGGTAATTTTGGCCACGCTGTGTTTTTCCATATATTCGCTCATGTCCACGCGAATCAGTGCCTCTTCGGTGTCGAACAAAAATTCAGCCAAAGTTTTGGCCAGTTCCGTTTTGCCGACCCCGGTTGGTCCCAGAAAAATGAAGGACCCAATTGGCCGTTTTGGTTCGCTGACGCCGGCGCGCGACCGACGGATGGCATTGGCGACCGCTTTGACGGCTTCAGTTTGCCCCACAACACGTTCTGATAATATTTTTTCCAATTCTGCCAATTTGCTGCTTTCGGTTTGCAGCATTTTTTTAACCGGTATGCCGGTCCAACGGGCGACGACGGCGGCAATGTCTTCTTCTTTCACTTCTTCCTTCAAAATGCCATGCTCCTTTTGTAAATTACGAAGTTTTAGTTCGTCGTTCTTGAGTTCACGTTCCAAATCAGGGATGCGACCATAGCGAATTTCCGCCACCTTTTGCAAGTCTCCGCGACGCTCTTCAATTTCCGCCTGTTGTTTGATTCGGTCAATTTCTTTTTTGTGATTATGAATTCGGGTGATAATGTCTTTTTCATTTTTCCATTTTGCTGATAATTCTTGGCTTGATTCCTGCAGGTCAGCCAATTCTTTTTCCACTTTTTTCAGGCGTTCTTTTGACTCGGCGTCGGTTTCTTTGTGTAAAGCCCTTTTTTCAATTTCCAATTTGACGATCGTGCGTTTCATTTTATCTAATTCTTCCGGCATGGAATTGATTTCCAACCTAAGGGCGGAAGCTGCTTCATCGATCAAGTCAATCGCTTTGTCAGGCAAAAAACGGTCGGTAATATAGCGTTCAGAAAGTTTGACCGCAGCGATAATTGCTGGATCAGTAATGCGTACACCGTGGTGTACTTCGTATTTTTCTTTGATGCCGCGTAAAATGGCAATAGTGTCCTCCTCGTTTGGTTCATTCACCATGACAGGCTGAAAACGCCGTTCAAGAGCGGCGTCCTTTTCAATGTATTTTTGATATTCTTTTAGCGTAGTGGCTCCGATAGTGTGCAATTCTCCGCGGGCGAGCATGGGCTTCAACATGTTAGAGGCATCGATGGCGCCCTCGCTGCCACCAGCGCCGACAATAGTGTGCAACTCATCGATAAACAAAATGATTTTGCCGGCGGCGCTATTGATTTCGCGTAAGACCGCCTTCAATCGCTCTTCAAATTCGCCGCGAAATTTTGTGCCAGCAATTAAGGAACCAATATCAAGCGCAATCACTTCTTTGTTGCGCAGAGAGTCGGGGATATCGCCATTGACGATACGCTGCGCCAGGCCTTCAACAACAGCCGTTTTCCCGGTGCCCGGCTCGCCGATCAGAACCGGATTGTTTTTGGTGCGACGGGTTAAAATTTGCATGACGCGGCGGATTTCATCATCACGTCCGATAACCGGATCGATTTTTTCTTTGCGAGCAAGATCCGTCAAGTTACGTCCGTATTTTTCCAGTACGTTATACTTGCTTTCCGGTTCGGGTGAATCAACTTTTTGTGTTCCGCGGATTTGCGAAAGAATTTTGAGAACGCCATCATAGCTGGCACCCAGGCTCTGTAGTTTGTCGCTGATGGGGTTCCTTGTGATTAAAAATGCCAACAGCAGATGTTCCACGCTGATATATTCGTCGCCCATTTTTTTTGCTTCGTTGGCCGCGTTATCGAAAAGATGCGCGAGGGCGGGACTAATCATGATTTGCCCCGTTTGGCCGCCATACATACTTGTGTCTTTGGGCAGACGTCGCGTTAACTCCTCAACATAGCTTTTCAGTTCGTTCTTATTAATGTTCAATTTTTGAAAAATTGACAAAACGACGCCCTCTTCTTCGTTTAAAAAGGCCAAGAATAAGTGCGGCGGTTCGACTTGCGGCTGACCAAATTCGTTAGCGAGGCGCGCAGCATTTTGAATGCTTTCTTGGGATTTATTAGTAAAATTTTGCGGATTAAGCATAGGAGTTATGTTTTATCACTCTAGTGATATGAGTGATAATTTTGAGTATAGCAATGGTTTATTTTTTTGTCAACTATGGTATACTAAGCCTAATTTACATGGTGTTTAGTATAGCATATTTGACATGACGTTGTCTCTTTTGGGGGTTCGTTTAGACAATTTGACCCAATCCGCGGCCCTCATACAGGCGGCTGATTTTTTGCAGGGCAAGGAGCAGCGTACTGTTTTTACTCCAAATCCTGAAATGCTGGTAAAAGCCGACGGTGATCCTTATTTTAAAAAAGTCCTTAATAGCAGCAATTTAAACATTTGTGATGGTTTCGGTCTGCGTTTGTTGTCGGGCTTTTCTCTTCAACGCCTGACGGGCGTCGATTTTATGCTGGCACTTTGTCGTTTAGCTGAAGAAAAGGGGAAATTGATTTATTTGATCGGGTCGGGGAGAGATGACGTGGTAAAAAAAACAGCTGAGAGGTTGCAAAAAAAATTTCCGAAATTAAAAATTGCTGGATATGATAAGGGGCCGGTAATAAACGAAAAACTACAATTTGATGGTAGCGCTAGTACGATAGGACAATATAATAACTCCGGTTTAGAAATTAATTTGAATGACAATACTATGCTGATTGAGAAAATTAAATCTGCCGTTCCGGATATTCTTTTTGTTGCTTTTGGTATGGGCAAACAAGAAAAGTGGATATATGAAAATGCGTCTCATCTTACGTCTGTTAAAATTGCCGTAGGTGTTGGCGGAGCTTTTGATTATATTTCGGGAAATGTACCGCGAGCGCCTTTACTTTTACGCAAAATCGGGCTAGAATGGGCATATCGTTTGGTCAAACAGCCGCAGCGACTCAAGCGAATTTGGAGAGCCGCGGTCGTTTTCCCGTTTCTAATTTTTAAGACTAGGCTAACAAGGACTGGCCATGTCGAGCGTTAGACAACACACCTATGACAAAATTTGATGTAATTCGTACCCGTTTTGCTCCCAGCCCAACTGGTTTTTTGCATGTCGGCGGTCTCCGCACCGCCCTCTATTCGTATTTGGTGGCCAAAAAAGCGGGTGGACAATTTTTACTTCGGATTGAAGATACCGATCGCGAGCGTTTTGTGGAAGGTGGAGTGGAAAACATTTTGAAATCGTTGTATTGGGCAAACATTATTCCTGATGAGGGTGTTATTTTGCGTGATGAAAAAATAGCGCAGATTGGAGAAGCGGGACCTTATATTCAATCTGAACGTGTTGACCTTTATAAAAAGTATGCCGAACAGTTGGTGGAGGAGGGGAAGGCCTATTATTGTTTTTG
>JAJYIJ010000008.1 GCA_021790135.1 bacterium
CACGATTGAAAAACCATGACGGGTTAAAAAAAGGGCGGCTTGGTTTTCTCCCCAAACGCCAAACGATTTTCCCCTCCTTTGCAGCATAGACACTTAGGCTTTTGACTTGGGTAAATATTGTGTGCGCAGCAACTCTTCCTTTTTCTCTTCGGCCGAAGCAGTCACCCGTCGAAACACGTGCCACAAAATTGTGCCCAACCAAACTAAGAGACCAACAAACCAAATTAAAAACCAGAACCGCCAGGCAAAAAAATAGGCTTGCTTCTGGCGAAAATAGAAAAACAAAGCACCGAGTAGTCCCATAGTCACGCCGAGCGAAGCGAAACTGTGCAGCGCCCGAGGACTCAGTTTAAAAGCCCCTCGCTTGGCGAGAAATGAGCAAACAATACCGATCACAATCAAAACAGCAAAAATAATCCACCAGATCAAGGCGATGGAATAACGCGCCGTATCCGGCTGCGTAAACCAATAATTCATATAAAGAAAGTGTTTCCAACTCATAAATTTGTTTCGTGCTTTTCTCCCTTCCTTAAAATTAAACAATAATGATACTCGTTCATGGCGAATTGTTCGGCCACCCGCAAGCCGGCCTCTTGGGCATACGAAGCGGCTTGTTCAGGTGACACCAAGAGCTCATCGGGCGGGCCGAGCGGTCCTAGTCGTTTCCCCCACTCCACCACCACCACGGCGCCCTCCGGCTCGATAAGACGCATCGCCTCTTTCAAGGCTGCCGCTTTATCGTGTACAAGGAACAAGACATTGACCAGAAAACAAGCCTGCAAACTGCCGGCTGGGACGGGCGTTTTCCCAATTTTTTCAATGTCCGACCAAATTGCCTGCACGTTGTTATAGCCTTCGCTCCGACAACGACTTTTGATGCTCTCCAAAATATTTTTGACGATTTCTACCGCATAGACAATTCCCCGATCGCCCACGACGCGCGAAGCTGGAAAAACAAAATGTCCCGTCCGGCCACAACCCAAATCAGCCACCCGCATGCCGGGCGCCAAGGCGATTCGCTCGAATATTGGTCGAGGATCGATGAGCGCTGTACCGGCATGGGCCATACTTTTTTTCTAATGAATAAAAATTTTTCCGAGCGTTGCCATCAAAAATCCCTGCAACAAATTGGTAACCAAAAGAAAACCAAAAAAAATAATGATGATCCCGATTGTTTTATACATCAAACGCGTGCCTCCGCTATAGCCAAAATGTTCCTCGGCCCACGCGCTCTGGCCAAAATTTTGGATGATCCATTCCGTTTTTAAGATCAATCCCACTCCGGCTAAAATTGCTGCTACCCCAAAAAGGTATTGCATACTTGTGCTTGTGTGCGCGGGAGAAGATTCGAACTTCCATGGCCTTGCGGCCGCTACCACCTCAAAGTAGTGCGTCTACCAGTTTCGCCACCCGCGCATTTATTTTAATCTATGTAATCTGTGTTTTAATCTGTTTCAAAATTTTCGATTCCGACCGACCACCATGTCAATCTTGCTGTGTGCCAATTTAATTTTCAACTTGATTTCTTTTGTGATCCTCCCATCAGCCTCAACCGCAAACGGCTCTTCCCCCCGGATTTCCATCTCTTCGAAAGGAAAGATGCTCGGTTCCTCATATGTATACCCCCAAAAACGCTTGCCTGTCAAGGGACGAATAAAGGCTTCCAGCTTCCCATCTTGGGGATGCACGATATGTGTTTGTTCATCTTTTTTGTTTTTCTTCCAAAAAAAAGGTTGCAGATTACAAATGACTACTTCCATTTTGTCGTTTGTCGTCACCTTAAACCGTTCGTCATAGATTACCTCGACATTCGCCGGTAACACATGCAGCTGCCCAATGAAATAGCGATTATTTACCCAACCGACATCCAATCTTTCCTTTCGCCGTTTCGACAAGACATCGCAGGCCTCAACCCCGACTGGAATACCAAGCACTTCAGCTATAGTATTATTATCACCGACCGGCAAAAAACCAAACGTACAATCGGCCGTGGCCGTGCGGGACAAAACTTGGCCAAGTGTCGCGTCATTGCCCACGACCACGACCGTTTTAACTCCTTTTCTTATTTCATCTTCGATAATTGTCTTGGCATCGGTATAATTCGTCAGCCGCAAAATCTTCCCGGCGATTCCATAGTCCGTTAAGCTAATTTCCATCGCCTTTACTATCGACGCATATTTATGTTCGCGCAAAAAATTGTCGTAGATATAGACATACATACCTGAGGTTCACAATTCTTTTCGCTGTCTAAACAGTTGGCGGTGTCTCTTCAATTTTTTTCACTGTTCCCCGATTTCGTCCTCGCGTCTCGGTTCCCTCGATGCCCGGCATAATGATCCGGCCATAAATCAAAGCACCCGCTTCTATCTCGAGTGTCGCTACTTCGATATCACCAACCACTCGCGCCGTTGAAGTAAGTTCTAACATTTCCTTGACTTTCATGTTGCCCCTCACTTCACCGGCGATCTTGGCGCTCCCCGCTCGGACATTGGCGCTGATCTTGGCCCCTTGTTCCACCGATAAATGTCGACTGGTATGGACGCTGCCGGCCACGCTCCCCTTCACGATGATATTGCCTTCCGACGCAAAGTCACCTTCCACATTTACCGACGGGCCAACCACGGTTTCCACATCATCGGCCGAGCGGCGTTGTGGCGGCTCCGGACGGGCAGCTGGACTAACAGGCTCGAAAGTCGGTTTATTAGTGGGGACGGGTTTTTGAAAAATCATATTTTAAAAATTATTGAATCGATGATACAAATAAGTATACACGAAAAAGGAAAAGGTGACAAACAAATGACTAGACGGATGAACACAATTAGTATGCATCCTTTTTAAATGCACCGCTCGCCAGAACACTCAAGATTTTTTTTCGACTTTTTTAGCTTCTTCGTGCTCTTTAGGCACCCAGAATCCAAACTCGCTCCCCTTGCCGAGGCCTTCACTATGCGCCCAGACATGGCCGCCATGTCCCTCGATAAACATACGGCACACGTAAAGTCCAATACCGGTGCCCGTCACGTTGGAGCCTTTCACGTTTTCGCCGCGATAAAATTTCTGGAAAAAATTTGCTTCATCGACCCTGCCAAAACCAAAACCGTGGTCACGCACGGTAAAAGACCATCCCTTATCCTTTTCCACTATCTCAACCACGATCCGCCCTTTATCACTATATTTGATGGCGTTGTCGATAAAATTGAATACGACATGCCGAATTTTTTCGTCGTCAACCGCTGCAGCGGCCGCTGTCGTCGGACGATGCCAAACCAATTTAAGCCCTTTCTGGACCGCGCGATCATCCAGCTCCTTGACGGCGCTGTCGATAATATCATTAATATCCTGAACTTTAAAATCGAACTTGGTTCGCCCCTGTTCAATGCGCGTAATGTCCAAAAATTCGTCGACTAATTTCACCAGACGCCCATTGCTCTCGTCCATGTTTGATAAAATTTCTTTGGCTTGCTTGGGGATCTTGCCATACGCCCCATCGTGCAAAAGTTCAATATACCCGTTAGCGATGGAAAGCGGCGTGCGCAGCTGGTGTGAGGCAATAGAAAGAAAATCCGTTTTCTGGCGATCAATTTCTTGCAGGCGCAAATTGGCTTGTTCGAGAGATTGGGCGAGTTTGGTTATTTCTTCACGACGTTCAATTTCACGACGAACCGAACGAATTAAAACAATTCCAAAAATCAATGTAATCAAAACAACAAACAAACGAAACAGTAACTCAGTTATGTTCGTTGAAAAAAAAGTATCAATTGATAATAAAATTACCAAAAAACCAGTAAACAATTCGGCAAAAACAGCTTTTATCTCCAAAAATTTATATTTCATTATCGCGTAAACCGTCAGAATAACATAAATCATTACCAAACCATTACCCCAGGGAGGGAGATTAATGTCATACCACAAAGGATAGTTCGTTGAACCACCAACAAAAGCTAACAAAATTCCTAACAAAAGTAGGACGGTCTGCATCCTCTCCGCCCCCGAACTCTTTCTAAACTTTAGAAATAGCAGAACAGAGGCATAAAATACCAAAGCAAAAAAATAAATGAGATAGGGAAGATAAAAAATACCAGCGACCGGCCAAAATTTAAAGAAAGACCGCGCTACTAATCCCTTAACAAAAAAAGGGGTAAAATCAACAATAATCCATAAAAATGAAAAAAAAAATGAAACTTTCAATACCATCTTATAAAACTTCTCTTTATCTTTATCTAAAAATACCAATACCAGATGAAAATAAGCAATTGGAGTAAATATGGCAGCAAGCATCAAAGCTCGTGACCAAAAAAACGCCGAATCATACGTCGTTGAAATTTGCCAAAAAAAATAACCAAGACTCCAAAATCCTACCGCAAGACAAAAATAAAAAATATACCGGACGACTCGTTTATTATGATTTGTTAAAATTACATACAAACCGAGTACAAAACTGGTCAAGGCATTCAAAAAAGCGGAAAGAGGGAAATATATATTAGAGCTATTCATACCTAGAATAGTATACCAAAAAAAACAAAAAACGCCCATATGGGACGTTTTTTGTTAGTCTCTTCCAACAAAAATATTTACTGTAAAAGACTTGCAGGGGCGCCTCGTAAAGACGACGCCCCAATATTTCACGCGACCGTGGCCATTTCCGGCCGCAAATCGCGATCAATTTCGGGATTTCATGCCTTGCGGCATAGGGCGACGGCGTAAGCCCGGTGGGGCTCCACAACCATCTCGATCTCACTCTGCCGGAACCCGGAATCCAGCAGGAGGTTGTTGTATGTGGGAACTGACCGCCTAATCAAGAGTGGCCAGCCGATCACCCACCGCGTGACGAACTGCCAACGGCAGGGAAGAATATGCGCGGAGAGGTGCAGGCTGCCATCCTTCAACACCTGACGAACCGCGGCGGTCAGGAGCACGACGCTCTTCGAAGTACGGTAGTCGAGGAAACCCACCATCTCGACCACGTCGTACCGCTCCTCGGCGTCGGCAAGAAACTCCTGGAGGCGGGCGACGTACATCGCCACGCATCCAGAAATGCCGCGCGCCTCAGCCAGACGGTAGGCTCGACGGAGCGACGCCTCGTTCATATCCACGAGATCCAGGCGAATTCCGGCCGAAGGGTTCTCCCCTAGAAAGACCGAAACGGCCTCGACCATAGCCTGGGCGCTACCACAGGCCAGAGAGAGAAGTAGAAAGTCGTGCTGGCCGGCATCCCAACGACGCCGGAGTTCTCCCAGGATATTGTGGAACGTTATTATCAGGCGGTTGCGAACCCCCTGGCCATCAGGTTCCGACAGCCAAAACTTGACGAACCGACCGCGGATGGAGTGGTCGCCCGCCATGAGCAGAGGCATGGAATAGATCGCATCCAAGGCCTTGCTGGTCGTTACGCCGTGCCTAACCTCGTCGTTCAACGGGTGCATCTGGTCGAACCAGAGGCTCCCGTGCTTCGGTCCCATCAGGAACCGGATCGACTTGTTGGCCCGGACATGACGGAGCTCCTCACGGTCGGCGAGGAGACAGTAGATGGCGAAACCGATCCGCCAGATCGTGGTCTTGGTCATTATCCACGCGGCGAGAACGGTTGAAATCGCCAGAGAGAACCAATTATACTTCTCGTGCTCCATCTTCTCCGCGAGTGGGCTGCGGAGGAGGGCGAAACGGGGATCGAGTGCATGCCCCCTTTCGTCCATCTCCACGGCTCGAGAGAGCACTTCGAACCGCTTCTTGCCGTTCTTATTCCTTGGAAGAGGGGTGTCGTGCCGCAAAGTTTCCTCGCCGCCCAATGCGGCGCGGGTCATGCTGGTTGACGTAGCCATGGCTACCTCGTGCCGCGCGAAGCGGCTCTGTTTGGACGTGATTGTCCAGCCTAAAAAAACCATAAGGCTGGTTTCCTTAAGCTGGACAATCAAGTATTTTGTTTTCTGTTTTTGTAAAGAACAAAAAAGTAACTCTCTCACTACTTTTTTGTCCTCTAGCTTAATCCCTGAATCTTCCCAAATTCACATCCAACGCCGCGTATAATTCCTGTAATTTTTCTTTTGTCACTTCTCCTTTTTTTGCCACCATCTGTGTGCGATTGACTGGTTGCAGTTTGTGAAGCATGCAAATGCCGGCTTCGCCAAAACCGGTTTCCTTTTCTTTCAACAAAACTTCGTTTTTAAAAATTTTTTGTCCGTGCTTATAAGACTCAATCGGCACGGCGATCACTGTCCCCAAACGTTCATTTAAAATACTATCCTGAAGAACGACCACGGCCTGCTCTTTACCGCTGAAACTCACTAAAAAAATATCTCCCCGTTTGATCGCACCGCAATACATGTTGTCTAGTTCGAACGTCATACGTTTTTACACAATTGCACTATTTTTGTTTTTTTGATGTCACCGGACATCAGCCCGATAATCAATGAATCAACACAGGCTTCCAGCTGCAAATCTTCCGCCACCACTTTCAAATCAACCGTATGGGCACCAATGAGATATGGTTCAAGGAAAGCTCGCACTTTTTCCAAAACTTTTTCATCGGCCCGCATCTTGTCCATAAGCGCCTCAACAAGCTCTCTTTCCGCTTCGGGTAAATGCTCCAAAAGTGAATTGGTGGTGACAGCGCTGGCCATATTAAAAATATTATTGTCGCTCGCGGCCGATACCCTCAAGCTCCTCTTCGATGGCGGCCACTTCTTGCTCTTTTTGGTAGCGCAAAATGCAGCCAGCCACAAAATCACTGCGTTTGCCGTGGGGGAAAGCCTTCCGAAAATACTCTGCAATTTTTTTTGGCAGCTTCAAAGTAACCCGCTCAATATGTTCATTTTTAGCTATTTTTGGCATATTTTTTAAAAGTAATAAATGCCTATATTTTTAAACTACACCTCTAAAGGTGTACTGTAAAGGTGTACTGTGGATAACTTTTTTAACCCTTCAAAACAAAAAAACCGCTGATTAAGCGGCCGTAACATCTATAGGCAACAAAAAAATCAAAAATCATCAGGCGTCTCGGGATTAGAAGGAATCCAAAAACCGAACTCGCTCCCCTGGTCTGGGCCACGGCTATGGGCAAAGACGCGACCATTATGTGCTTCAACAATCTTACGAACAATATACAAAGACAAGCCAACGCCATCCGGATTTAATGTCTTGGCAATTTTACCGCGATAGTACATTTGGAAAAACGACGGCCATTCCGCACGTTCAAAGCCGATTCCACTATCACTAACCCAAACGCTGAGGCCGCGCATCTCGCGCCGGACCACCAGTTTGATTAATTTCGATTGGCTATACTGCAAACCGTTTCGTAATAAAATTTCGAGGGCATTGCCTAAATAATGAGAATCGAACTGCAAATCGTCAGTATCGCTAAGCGGTTCCCAAATGATGCGGGAACGCTCTGGAGTAAAAAATGAATTTAATACATTGCGAATAACACTATTCACATCAGAAGATGCTACTCTTAAAGAAGGAGACTGCTCAAGCGTTGAGACGTTTAAAAAAACATCTATAAAATGTTTTAAACGATTTGTCGTATAAGATGGCACTGAGACGCCTGGTGAAAAAATTGCCTCAGATGTTCGTACATCTTCACCGACAAGAGATACCAACTGATTGATCTTTTCCGAAGCCTGCACTAATTTACGATTACTATCTTCGAGCGAAGCAGCGAGCATAGCCGATTCTTCACGGCGCATAATCTCTCGCCGTACTGAACGCACCAAGATAAAACCGAGTAAAACCAAAATAATCAACTCGGACACATGAAGAGAAAGTTCAAAAATAGTTTTAGAAAAAACGAGATCGACCGAGGCAATGGCGATAAATAATCCGATAAATAGTTCTGCAAAAATAATGCGCAGCTCCAAAAAACGATATTTCAATATCGCATAAACAATAAGAAGAACATAAAACACAACCAGGCCGTTGCCCCACGGCGCAACTGGAATATTGTACATTAAAAGGAAATTCGTTGATCCGCCAACGAAAGCAACGAAAGTTCCGACAAACAAGAGACCGGCACGAACCCGTTCTACACCACCGCTATCTCGATATTTTTGATATAGCAAAAAGGCGGCCAATAGAATTTCGACAAAAAACGTGGTTAGATAAGGGCTAAACAGCACCCCAATAACGGGCCAAAACCGAAAATACGAGCGGGCGACTACGCCGCTGATAAAATAAGGTGTGGTATCAGCCACGAACCAGACGAATGACAGAACATAAAAAAAATACAAAATATTCCGGAATTTTCTTTCACGATCTTTGTCTAAATAAACAATGGCCAAATGCAAATAAGAAATTGGGACCAAAATTGCACCCACCATCAACATCCTCGACCAAAAAAGGGCTCCTCCCGCTGTACCACTCAGCTGCCAAAATAGATAGGCTCCACTCCACCACGCCACGGCAAAACAAAAATAAAAAATGTATCGTGCGATACGTTTTCGATAATAATAGATAACAAGCAAGGCGAGCTCGATACTGGCCACAGCATTAATAAAGGCGGTAAAGGGGAAATAAAGCTGGGTCGTATTCATAAGTGCAAATCTTAGGCCTGCCCTCTCTCCTCTTTCCGTAGTGCCTCGGTCTCATCCGGCCGCTTATAGTCATCTTCCAATCGATACGTCGTACCAATTTCTGGCGTCGCCACTTCGAACACATCACAATCGCTCACCGCCCACAAACGATGCTTTTGTCCGATGCCCACCGTATAACCCTTCCCCTTCTCCAATTTGATAATTTGTAATTCACCATGATTATCTTCCAAAACAACATTGCATTCTCCGCCGGCTAAATAATAGCTCTCTTGTTTCTTGTCGTGTACTTGAAGCGATAGTCGTTTGCCAGCCAAGATATGGATAATTTTTCCGGAATAGGGCAAGTTGGGCGGCGTAAAAATAATTTCATAGCCCCACGGTTTTTCATTACGAAACACGAAGGCGTCGGTGGAAAAATTCGTTGGATCAAAATGTGGTGCTTGTGACATATAAAAAATTACATAGTTTCTACGGTTTGAATGCCTAATAAGTATAGGCCTTTCTCAGCGACCGATAAAACCGCTTTGACCAAAGCCAGACGAAAACTTTTGACCGTCTCTTCAGCATTTAATACTGGACACGCTTCATAAAACTCACTAAAACGATGCGCGAGTTCGAGCAAATAATGCGCGACCTGCGACGGGTCGGCTTCGGTAGCCGCCCTGGCCACAACCCCTGAAAAATTGCTGAGCGATAAAAGCAAATTCTTCTCCGCCGGGCTGATGCTTTCGGGAAAAGAAACCGCCGAAGCGGCCACCCCCGCTTTCGCCAAAATACTCTTGATCCGGGTACACATGTACAAAAGGTATGGTCCTGAATCGCCGGTCAAACTGACTGACTCGTTAAAATCAAAAGCGATATCGTTGGCGACGCCGGTGCGCAAAAAGGAATACTTGATGGCGGCGATCGCCACCTTTTCAATCACTTCTTCCGGATTGGCTACATCGTGTCCTTGAATTTGTTCGTGGATCTTTCCCTTCACCTGTTCAATTAACGATTCGCCGAGCACCACGTTGCCGGTGCGCGAGCTCATCTTACCTTCCTTCAACGTAACCCAACCATAATCCAGATGCACCTCGCGACCGCGGCTCTTCGGCAAAACGAATTCCAAAGCCTTGAAAAGGACGCGGAAATATTCCGTTTGCTCTTTGCCGACCACATGAAAAATTTTTTCTGGGTGATATTCCTTAAACTGCAGCTCCGCCAAAGCTAAATCTTTGGCCTCGTAGGTTGGCAAACCTTGGCTATTCAAAAAAACGCGATTGTGCAGACCGTACTTTTCGCCGGGGAAAATAACCGCCCCTTGGCTCTCGGCAAAAATTCCCTTTTTAATATTTTCAAAAACAATCTCCTTGCCTCTCTTGAAAACTTCTGACTCAAAATACAACCGATCAAATTTCGTACCGACGCGTTGATAAATAGTATTAAAATAATCCAGGCTCCACTGCCGCGTTTCCTGGTATAGTTTATTCACCTTCTCATCCGCGCCAGAATATATTTTGGCGTTGATGACAGCGACTTCTTCTTTTGCCTGTTCATTTTCTTCATACGCCACGCCACCCTTGGCATAGGCCTGGCCTAAAAAAGCCGCTCGCTCGGCCACACCTTCGCTTCTCACGGCGGCATACTCGTTCGGCAATCGTTCAGTACCCCACAAACATTTAGCGATATGCAGTCCGACGTCCCCCTGATAATTCACCCGGGTCACGGAGTAACCGACACTTTCAAAAATCCGCGCCAAACTCTCGCCGGTCGTAATATTGCGGAGGTGCCCGATGTGAAAGGCCTTATGGGTGTTCGGGTGAGCAAATTCCACCAAAATTTTTTTATTGCCGCCAAGATCACTCTGCCCATATTTTTCTTGCGCGGCCTCTTCTAAAATATCCTCAGCTAAAACTTTCGCGTTCAGAAAAAAATTTACGTACGGGCCAAATGCTTTCACGTTATCAATAATAGAACTTTTCACTCTTAACTTTTCACTACTAAGTTTCTTCGCCAGCTCTTTAGCGTACGCAACCGGATTAACACCCCCCTTTTTAGCCAACCCAAAACATGGCAAGGCCACATCCCCCATTTCACTCTTTGGCGGAACCGTTAATTCTCCGATCATTTTCACGCCGGCTTTCTCCAATAATTTTTCAATTTGCTCCTGAATTTTTTTATTCATACCGTAATTATTTTACCTGCACAAACCATCGGCTCCCCTTTTGCACGATATCGCCGGATTTCACCTCCGCTTTGACGTCATCTATCTTTGTAGTATTAATTTTTACCCCGCCTTGCTCAATCGCCCGCCGCGCCTCCGATTTGCTGGCGCAAACTTTGGCTTCAAGCAAAAGCGTAACAACATCATACTGACTTGGCTTCACTTTCGGCATCTCCTCCGGACTTTCTTTTTTGCTAAAAGTTTTTTCAAAATAGGCTTGGCCGGCCGCCGCCGCCGCTTCACCTAAAAATAATTTCGTTATCTCAAAAGCCAGCCGCACCTTATAATCGCGCGGATTGGTTTTTTTATCTTTTTTGATTTTTTCTATTTCCACCATTGTCAGCCGTGTACACAATTCAAAACCGGGCACGATCATGCCATCACTCCAGCTCATCACTTTGCCAAACATTTCTTCCGGGCTATCCGCGAGCGACACCATGTTACCTTCGCTCTTACCCATTTTTTTGCCGGCAGTATCAACCAAGAGTTTCATGGTCAAAACAAATTTCTCTTTGCCCCTCAGGTCCTTCATCAAATCACGCCCGGCGAGCATATTGTACGTCTGGTCATTGCCGCCCACTTCGCCGTCCACGTCCATGGCCACGCTGTCGTAGGCCTGCATCACCGGATAGAGAAATTCGTGGAGGTAAATTGCCTTGCCCTCTTCTTTCCTTCTTTCAAACATATCTCGCTCCATTAATCGATCAACCGTAAAATGCGCCGTCAGTTCCAATACCTCCGTAAAATTCATTTTGCCAAGCCACTCGCTGTTGTACTTGAGTTCCGCCGGATTAGCGCCTCCAAAATCCAAAATTTCGCTTGCTTGTTTTTGATAATTTTTACAGTTCGCAAGCACCTCGTCCCGCGTTAATTTTTTTCGCGCCGCAGTTTTATCCGTCGGATCGCCAATCATGCCAGTAAAATCGCCGATGAGCATTATAACCTTATGCCCCAATTCCTGAAACTGACGCAATTTCATAAGGGTAATGCCATGGCCAATGTGAAGGGTTGCGGCGGTCGGGTCGTAACCGGTGTACAATTTTAATTGCCGCCCGCTTTTCAACTCTTTTTCCAAAAATTCCCGCGTTGGGTAGACATGCTCCACGCCTCGATCCAAAAGTTCGTTAATTTTTTGTGAATCAGTATTGACTTTCATACACTAATGCTCTTTTTTAGTAATTGGCAAACGAATCTCAAAGATAGTGGCGGCATTACGATCGGTCAAAAACGACTGGAGTCGAGTTGCTTCCGCTGAATGAGATGGGTACATATGTGCTTCCGCAAAGGTCATTGCGTCGCCTGGCTGGTTGGTCTTCCTGCGTGAAGCGATAAAAAGTCGTATATGTCGCCTGGCAAAACGAGCGTCAAGACCGGCCAAACCGAGCCCGGTGCTGCCCGTAAAACTGACTCCTTTTTTAAAAATATGTTCAAGTTGATCGCCACTCATACCATGCCCATCATCGATAACGTGCACGATGATTTCGTTACCCACGCGACTTATTTCGCAGGCAGCATGCTCTGCCCCTACTTCAATCTTACTAGCATTACGGATAATATTAAAAATAGCATTCATTACCTCACCAGTTGGGGCCATGATTTGCTCGCCATTATTTAATGAAGAAAAATGCTGCAAGGGTTTAGACGCAACACTGCCCTTTTCCGCAGAAGCCTCCTCACCAAATAAAGACTGCACACGGCCCTCTACCTCTCTGCTGTTGCGGAGTTCTGTCAATGCTTGATCAGCAAATATAGTGTTGAGAGGCAACACCGGCACTTCTTTGCTGCTCTTTTCAATTTTACGAAGCAAAATATCCTCCAATACTAAAAAATATCGTGGACAAACTTTAAGAAAGGCCTTTAACGAACGGGTAAAACGTTCCCACGCTCTTGGTTTTGATGGAGTAAACTCTCTAAGCAAACCGAGATGTAATAGAAAAGTGTTCGCCGAACCGGCTGTGTCATGCCTCAGGGTAGCGCCAAGTTCGGCATCGCCGAGTAGGCGATCGTACAGTGACTTCGAAAAAATTGTCTCTTGTTGGGGATTAATCACAAGCGACTGGATTTCTTCGATCACTGCTTGATCCGGACCTTGGGCAATTTTATCAGCCAACTGTAATAAATGCGGATAAACTGAGCTTGCAAAATGCTCAATTTCTTTATATATCTGTATATCCGAATCAACCTCTGTTGGCTCCGCTTCACGAGAAAAAGTTGTTTCCGACATATAGTGCGTTATGAATGAATAAGAGATAATTGCTCCTGCAGCTTCGCTTGTTTATTTTTTGCCTCTTCCAACTTTTTTTTCTCCCCTTCCACGATCGCCGCCGGTGCACGACTAACAAAATCTTTATTAGCCAACTTTCCTTCTTGCGCCTGCACGTATTTTTTCGTTTGCGCAATTTCCTCGGCCAGGCGCTTCTTTTCTTTATCGAAATCCACCACGCCGGCCAAATCAAGATATATTTCCATACCAGCCTCAACAAAACCGACCGCGGTTTTTGGCTTTTCAATTTTTTCCTCAACTTTGAACTCTTCCAATCTGGCCAAGCCTTTGATAATCTCGTCATTCTCCCGCAGGAGAGACGCTTTCGCTCCGGCGTTCACCATTGCCCGCAATTTTTTCGCCGTCTCGATTTTATTATCAGCACGAAGTGACCGGATACCAATGACGATATTTTTAATTAAAACAAAATTATTCTTTGTCTCTTCAGCCCCTACCTCTGCCCTACTCTCTACCTGCGGCCACTTCTCCACCATCAAAAATTTTTCTTTGTTCTTTGTTTCTTGTACTTTCATCTCGCTCCAGATCTGTTCCGTCACAAACGGCATAAATGGATGCCAGAGTTTCAGTAACGTATTTAAAACGTAATTTAAAATTTCACTCTTATTCCCTTCTATTTTAGCAATTTCCAAATACCAATCCGCTAATTCATCCCAGGTAAAAGCACGCAAAGCCTCTCCCGCCGCGGAAAGCCGGAACTGTTTGATATTATCAGTAACTTGTTTGGTCACCTCCATCAATCTTCCCGAAATCCATTTATCAGCTAGGGTTTTCGCTTCCGGTTCGCGATTGTTCGTTGTTAATTGTTCATTGTTAATTTGCATCAACATGAACCGAGCAATATTCCACAACTTATTCGTGAAATTCCGGAAGCCGGCAATTTTTTCTACGGACAATTTCATATCATTTCCCGGTGTTGAACCGATGAGCAGCGAAAGCCTGGTCGCGTCCGTGCCGTAGTCTTTGATCATATCGAGCGGGTCGATAATATTGCCCAAGCTTTTGCTCATCTTGCGGCCCTGTTCATCACGCACCAAGCCGTGCAAATAAACGGTTTTAAATGGAATGGTGCCAAGAGTGTAGGTCGTCATCAAAATCATCCGCGCCACCCAGAAAAATAAAATGTCATAACCGGTTTCGAGAACCGAAGTGGGGTGAAAAGTTTTGAGATCAATTGTTTCTTCCGGCCAGCCCAACGTGGAAAAAGTCCAAAGCCCTGACGAAAACCAGGTGTCGAGGGTGTCGGGGTCCTGTTGCCAATTCTCGACATCATCGGGCGGATTAACACCGACATACATATCTCCACTCACTATACGGGTCTTGATAAACGATCCGTCTTTTAGGGGAGTGGTAGAGGGAGGGGTATGGCGATACCACACCGGAATCCGATGCCCATACCAAATCTGGCGCGAAATGCACCAGTCGCGCAAATTGTCGATCCAGTGAAAATAAGTTTTATTGAAGCGGTCGGGAATAATTTCGATCTGATTGTTTTCCACCACCGTGTGCATCAACTGTTTCAAAGATACTTCCGCCCCATCAGCAATGCCAGTAATTTCGGAATGTGGTAGAACAAATTTTTTGTTCACGTCCACAAACCACTGCGTCTTGGGCAATGGCTCCACGATATCGCCAAAGCGATCGCTGGTTCC
Source organism: bacterium (assembly GCA_021790135.1). Lineage (GTDB taxonomy): Bacteria > Patescibacteriota > Patescibacteriia > Magasanikbacterales > GWA2-37-8 > JAJYIJ01. The sequence goes on from JAJYIJ010000008.1 coordinate 14,665, forward strand.
GACGTTTTGTGAGATGTCTTCTTCTTTTTCGAGAAGGCCACTGTTACGTAATTCCTCTACAATCAACTTTCGGGCATCTGAAACTGTTAAACCGTTAAACTTTTTCTTTGCGGCCGCGGCTGCCTCCCAAGTTGTACTGTCAACATAAAAATCATTTTCTCTATGAATATTTTCCGGTTCATTAATATCAATATGACCTGTTTGACTAATAACACGAACCATTCTTAAGTCGTTCTTATCCGCCATCTCATAATCAATCGCTGAATGTGCCGGGGTTACACCAAGCGCGCCCGCCCCAAAATCAGGATTAACTCCCTCATCAGCAATAATCTTAATTATAAGCGGTTGACCTAAAAAATTAACCTTATATTCTTTGCCAATAAATTTTTTATAACGCTTGTCATCCGGATGTACCGCCACCGCCGTATCGCCCAGTTTGGTTTCGGGGCGGGTGGTCGCGATAGTGATCGGAAAATCTTTCGAATATTTAAAGTAATACAACTTCGCCGGGCGCTCCACATACACCAACTCATCGTCGCTGCAGGTTGACTGCCCTTTCACTGACCAATTAATCACGCGATACCCGCGATAGATCAAACCATCGTCATACATTTTTTTGAATACCGTTCGCACCGCCAGGTTGCGTTTATCATCAAAAGTGTACGCTTCTCGACTCCAATCAAGCGACGCGCCCATCTTTTTGGCCTGGTTCACAATCGTATCGTGACTTTCCTGCGCGAATTTATTCACACGTTCCAAAAATTTTTCCCGACCCAGTTCTTCTTTAGGTTTTTTCAAACCTTCTTCCTTAATCAGTTTGCTTTCTACTTTTGATTCTGTGGCCACCGCGGCATGATCCGTGCCGGGCAACCACAAAGTTTTATCTCCTTTCATCCGATGATAGCGAATCATGACGTCTTCAATGGCCAGCATGGCCGCATGCCCCATGTGGAGCGTTCCAGTGACATTCGGCGGCGGCAGGACAATCGAAAAATATGGACGCTTCGGATCATCTGGATTATCCACCCAGGGTGGATGCGCCTCGGGCGCAAAAAATCCGCTCTTTTCCCAGCGCTGGTAAATTTCGTCTTCATACTTTTGCGGTTCGTAGGCTTTCGGTAACTCTGCAGGCATAAAACTTAAAATATAGTAATCATTTTACTTAAAAACAGCTAAAATTGCAAGAAAAAACAAGTCGGCGTCAAGAAAAAGCGCACTGTTGACATATTTTTATTTATTTGATAGTATCATTTGTTGCCCTACTGCGACATTAACAGTAAAATAAGCCGAATTACGCCTCGGCCGTATGGCATTAAATGAATTACAACAATTAGCCGCAATTTTGAAAGGAAGCAAATATATTTTGTTTCTGTTTAACGACCAAAATAATGGTGACGCTATCGCGGCGGCCCTGGCCCTAAAATTATTTTTAGAAAAACAACATAAACAAGTCGATATTGCTGCCAGCGAATTTAGTGCGCCAAAAAATTTAAGTTTCCTGCCCGGGGCTAAAACGATCAAGCCCGCTCTGACGCAGCTGCAAAAATTTATCATCAAAGTTGATGTCACGCGCAACCCAATCGATACCATCAGCTATGATATCAAAGAGAACACGCTTTCGATTTATTTGACGCCAAAAAGCGGCCTTATCTCCAAACAAGAACTGCGCACCGCTCAATCCACCTTTAAATACGATCTCATCGTTACTTTCGGCACGGCGGACCTTGAGTCCCTAGGATCGGTGTACTTCAACAATACCGATCTTTTTTATCGCACTACCATCGTAAATATCGACCATCAGTCCAACAACGAACGCTACGGGCAAATCAACATTGTTGATTTGCGCGCTGCCGCCACCGCGGAAATTGTGTATAAAATTATTAAGCAACTGGATGAAAAAGAAATTGATGCGGACATTGCCACCGCTCTCTACGCCGGCATGACAGTGGCAACCAAAAGTTTTCGTGCCGCCAACATGACACCAGGAGCGCTCCAAAGCGCCAGCGAGCTCGTCACCTATGGCGCCGATCGCGAAAAAGTGATTCAGGCTCTCTATCGCACACGCAGCATTGGCACTCTGCAACTGTGGGGCCACGTTTGGGCCAATTTAGAACATGGCTCCGCCGGCGGACTTGTCTGGTCAAGCGTAACCCAAAGCGATTTCGCTCGTTCCGGAGCCAAACCAGAAGACCTAAAAGGCGTCGTTGAGGAGCTTATCAGCAATGCCCCGGAAGCAAAAGTCATCGCCCTTTTTTACGAAAAAGATGGCACCGCCAAAAATATTGAATGTCTGCTCACGACCGAAAAAAAATATGATGCCCTTGAACTTTTGAAACCATTTCATCCGATAGGCAATAAACGACAGGCAACTTCCATCATTTCAGGCAAGCCTCTGCCAGAAGTGCAAGAAGAAATTATCAAAATAATCCGACAAACTATTACTTCAAAATAAATACCCGCCGAACGAAAGGCGGGATTTTAAATCAAAGTGACGCCGGTCATTTCCGGCGGTTTTTCCAAACCCATCAATTTAAGCACAGTCGGAGCGACGTCGGCCAAAACGCCAACCGGCGGCAACAAACTTAAGTCTCCTTCCGGAGCATCACCACCCGGCCCGGCCTGACCAGCAAAGTCTTTTCCAATAATAATGAACGGCACTGGATTCGTGGTGTGTTCTTTATCAATGTCGCCCGTCTGTAAATTA
>JAJYIJ010000009.1 GCA_021790135.1 bacterium
AGCGGCGGCCGCTTTTTCTTGGTTTAACTCGTTTAGCATACGCTTAGCCGCTGCCGCGGTCAGAGCAACTGATGTCTTAATAAATAGCAAAGCGATAAAGATAATCAGACGCGCAGCGTAGTACTATTCTGTCAAGCATACAGCTTTACTTTTGCCTTATAAAAGGCTAAAATTGAGGTGTTGCTGTTTAGGCTGGGTGAGAGAAATACATTAAGTAAGAGTTGATAGTCGAGACAGACCGTCACAAAATTTTAATTAAATATAATTTGATTTAATGATACAAAAACGTCTTACCATTGCCGCTTTGTTGGCAGCGGTCCTTTTAGCCATCGTCGCTGACCTGTTGTTTTCTCAAAAGGCTCAGGCTGTCATGATTTTTATTACCATACTTGGTTTATGTCCGCTAATTTTCGATTTTGTTGTCGCGGCGCGCCACAAAAGATTGGATTTAGGTTTTCCGATCATCATTACAGTTATTATCCTGCTCATCCTGGCGAGTTACCTCACGGCGGCAGTTTTTGTGCTGTTAATTTTGAGTGGTGAACTTTTTCGTGAGTACATTTATAAACGTGTTCAAGATTCGATTCGCGATATCTCCCGTTCACTCCCCGATACCGCTTGGTTGAAACGAGAGCAACCCGTGGAAGTAAAGATTTCGGAAATCAAAAAAGGGGAAACGGTGATCGTTAAAAGCGGCGGGCGAGTGCCAGTAGATGGAATTTTGCAGACGGAAATGACGGCCATGGACGAATCGGTTATCACCGGCGAATCCCGACCGATTGAAAAAAAACGGGGAGCGACGCTAGTGGCTGGGTCGATCAATCTTGGCGACTATCTGGAGATGATCGCATCGGATGTCAGTACTAATTCAACGATCGCTCAGCTGCATAAATTGGTTGATGAGGCAAAATCTAAAAATGCACCACTGTCGCGCTTTACTACCCACTACGCCGAAGTGACTAGCTTGGTTGCCTTGTTTTCTACTATTATTTTATTTTTAGTTCGTCACAATCTTTATCAAGCGCTTGCTTTGTGGGTTGCTCTGGTGCCGATGATTTTTGCCATCATCGTGCCGGTGGCCACTACGGTGGGTATCAGTCTTTTGGCCAAGCGGGGCATTTTAGTGAAACACGCCGCCGCACTTGAGAACCTCACCAAAATTACGACAATTGTTTTCGACAAAACCGGTACTTTGACGAAAGGCACCCCTGAACTCCAGGAAATCATTGCCTTGGGGGAGTTTACACAGCCTAAGCTGTTACAGGTGGCCGCCAGTACCGAACAATTTTCCGAACATGAACTCGCGCGGCCAATTATCGAAAAAGCCGCTAGCGAAGAGTTGCCGAAAGAAAATATCACTGAGCCGCATGTCGTCGAGGGCCGGGGCATTACGGCTAAGTGGGGCGGTAAAATTGTGGCTGTGGGTAATCGTCAACTATTAATCGACGAGAAAATTCCAGTCTCTAGCCAAGACCTGGCTACAGCCGAGGCGCGTGAAGAAAACGGCAGCACCGCAATTTTTGTAGCAATTGGCGGACAGCTGGCGGGAATAATTTTTTTGGCTGACCAGTTGCGCTCGGAAGCCAAGACCACTATTAATAATTTGCGTCATCTCGGGTTGAAAACCGCCATGTTGACGGGTGATGCCAAAAAAGTCGCAGACAAAATTGCAGGAGAAATCGGCATTGACCAGGTGCGGGCTGAGCTGTCGCCGCAGGATAAAATAAGCATCATTAATCAAGGTAAAGACACTCAGGAAAAAATTGCCATGGTTGGCGATGGCATCAATGACGCGCCGGCATTGGCGGGAGCCAACGTCGGAATCGCGATGGGTCTCGAAGGGGTGGAGCTGGCGCTCGATTCAGCTGGAGTAGTTTTGGTTAATAATAATCTATCCTTGCTGCCGGACGCGATTGTCAGCTCAAAAAAAATTTTTCGCGTCATCAAGACTGATTTAGTGGTGGCTTCCGCCATTCACTTTGGCGTGGCGCTCTTGGTAATTTTTAACGTGATTGGGATTTTAGGCAGCGCACTTTTTCACCAGTTGAGTTCAGCTGTCGTGCTAATTAATACTATGCGTTTATTCTCTATCAACAAAAGAAGTTAACCTGGCGGCGAAATGGATACTGTCTTTGTCTAGGAAGTAGTTTTGGCCAAAGACATTGATATTTAAATTAATAATTTTATGAGAGCGTCAATTTTGCTTACAATTTTGATTCTAGTGATGATAGCCGTTGTCGTTACTGTGAATTTGCTGTTTTTTAGAAACTACTTTTGGGAACGGCTGATGGTTTATATTGGCATCGTTCTTGTGTTTATTGCTTTTTACATGAGGTAATATAGCGTCACTTTCTTTGGTGATGCATTAGAGTTATCCGCGATTTGGAGCATCCAAAAATAGGCCTAATCAAGCCATATTTTTGTATACCCAAGTGGAAGGCTAGGACCAAAATTTCTATTGAATAATATATTACTTTAGGATAAACTATTGACAATATCTGAATAATTATATGAGTGGTAGCATACTCGAGACAGTTATTCCGTGGAATGAGTCCGTCTGGTTTTTTGACATCGACGATACTCTTACTGATACTTCGGACATTTCACACCTTGCAGCCATCGGGATTGAAAAAGTATTTACGGAACGATTTGATAAATTAATAGGTGATGCTGTCAAGAATAAAGTGAATGAATATCATGATTTGATGATTAGAGGAGGACGTGTAAAAGATGAAACAGAGTGGAAAAAAATACCTGGTGGCAAGCTTGCTTTTCAGAATCTAGTTCGTTCCATAGAATCATATGAACGAGAGATCATTAAACAATTCGGAGAGGCAAAAAAATGGAGCCGTGAAGTTTTTGTAAAATTAGCTGCTGATGAATTGAGTATTATAGTTACTCCGGAGCTAGTGCATGAGGCAGTTGATGCTTACTGGGCGGAGCTTACACAGATAACGAAGGCCTTTAAAGATGCTCTGGAGCTAATTAAAACGATTAAAGGCCACCACAGACCGATTTATTTATTAACCAGCAGCGACGGACGACTACAATTACAAGATAATAACCAATTTCTGTATGAGCCATCTTATTCTGAAGCTCTGAAGCGCAAAAGAATCGAGTTACTACGCGACAAGGGAATAGAATTTAATTTGTTAAGTATTGGAGACCCTGAAGATAAACCTCATCGAGTTTTTTTTGAAAAAGGTATTGCTGGAGCAGCCAAGGATTTGGGCGCACCTCTTGATCTCAAGAATGCAATTATGGTCGGTGATTCTTTCCCGAGTGATTTACGGACTCCAAAAGAACAATTGGGGTTTGGTCTGGTGGTGCTTATAAATAGATCGGGACCGCCGTTGCAATTTGTTGATAAGCACCAAGTAAATACAAATGATCTTAGCGAAGTGAGTAAATTATTGAAATTCTAATTAGTTAAGTAGGAGGCTTTATTTTTAACCAAATTTGAATTTTTACCAAAAAATGTTAGAATAGCTTTGAATTTATTAAATTAATTTGTTTATATGTCTGAAACTGAAGGTTTTATGTTCGACGAGGTGGGGCGCCAAGAAACGGTAGCGCCAACGCCGTTTCCCTTTAACCTGGTTGAGCGCGATCTTTTTAGCGAAGTCAGCCGGCTGATCAAAAAAAAGGATAAAGCGCTCGCTTTAGTTTTAAGAAATGGCGGAACAGCCGCCGACCTGGAGAGGGTAACGGAATTTCTCTCAGAATCTGCCCGTCAATACTATAGAGATGCTCGAGGTGCTCGGATGAGAAAGCACAATAAAAGTACTGGTCAAACTTCTGTTGACGAGTTGCATGATCTGGAAGATCGTTGGAGAAAGGCAGTAGACTTTGCATTGACACAACTACCAGCAGAGTAAAAGAAGTAAAAAAGACTATACGCCTACTTTCTACGTCACTGCTTTCTTTCTATTATTTGATTTGAGTGTAACTTCCCACTTTTGAAGTAGGCGCAATTTAGCTAGTTATGAAAAATACGGTGAATAAAAAGCTGTACCTATTATGCTCATAATTTTAATCCTCATTATGATAGCTGCTGTTGTTACTGTCGATCTTCTGTTCTTTAAATATCACTTTTGGGAACGGCTTATTGCGAATATCGGCATCGTTCTCGTGTTCGCTGCCTTTTATTTGAGATTTTTACGATAAAAGCATCTGTCAAGGTTTTTTATGAAATTTAATCCCCTAACCAAAAAAGAGGCGCGCATCATCGAAGAAAAAGGCACTGAACCGGCCTTTACCGGCGAATATGACGCGGTCTTTGCCGATGGTTTGTATGTCTGCCGACGATGCAGCGCGCCTTTATATTTTTCTAAAGATAAATTTGATGCGCACTGCGGCTGGCCGAGCTTTGATGACGAAATTAAAGATGCCATTCAACGACAGCCGGATCAGGACGGACAGCGCACGGAAATTACGTGTAAACAGTGCGGAGCGCATTTAGGTCATGTCTTTGTGGGAGAAAAATTGACTGCGAAAAATACGCGCCACTGCGTTAATTCTCTTTCGCTCAAATTTATACCGGCGGACTTTCCGAGTGGGACGCCGCAAAAAGCAATTTTTGCCGGCGGCTGTTTTTGGTGTCTAGAATCGACTTTTAAAGAATTGCAGGGTGTTGAGTCGGTTATTTCCGGATATACCGGAGGGCAGACCGTTCAACCAACGTATGAACAAGTGAGTGGCGGTACGACCGGCCATGCCGAGGCGATTGCAATTACTTTTGATTCCCAGCGCATTTCGTACACAACTCTTTTGCAAGTATTTTTTTCAATTCATGATCCAACCAGCCTGAATCGTCAAGGAAATGACGTCGGCGAACAGTATCGTTCAGCAATTTTTTATTTGACTCTTCGACAACAGGAAGAAGCCAAAAGTTTTATCCGCCATCTGATCGCGGAAAAAATTTACGAAAAGCCCATTGTGACAGGGCTTGAACCTGGTATCATATTTTATCCGGCGGAGGAGTATCACCAAAATTATTATGCCAAGAATCCAAGTGCCGGTTATTGTCAGTTGGTTATTAACCCTAAACTGGCGAAATTCAGGAAGAAATTTCAGAAATTATTGAAGTAAAATCTAGGTTCAATCATCCAATCCTTTTCCTCTAAGAATCTTGGGCAAATATTTTTCCACCCGGACCGCTCGAGTTGGAGATTGTTTAGCGTTGCCAAAGTAAAAAAGATAGGCCCGTTGCCGACCGGGAGTCAAAGCCTTAAAAGCGCGCTCAAGAGCCGGATTTGTATCGAGCTGGCGTCGAAATTCTTCAGGAACTTTAAAATCCGCCGTCTGTTTCATTTTTATTTTCAGTCCCTTTTTCTCCACTACAACAGCCTCATGAATATACGCTTTTAAAATTGGCGTTTGTTTAATGATTTCCTGGATGTTTGTAAAGCGGATTTGCCGACCAGCCTGAACGTTTTCAGTTTGTTGGATAAGAATGTGTTTTGGATCCTTGAGCAGCGCGCCTTTGAAAAACAGCAACGCACAATAATTTTTAAAGCCATGGATCAAAACAATGTTTCTTTTGTCAGAAGTATAGCACGGCTGTCCCCACTTTAATTCTTCGTTTAGGCCGACTTCGAGAACTATTGTTCTTAATTTCGCCATTTCTTTTGGCCAACGTTTTTCTCTTTTAAAAAAGGCATCAACCCTCGCATTCTTCGCCGTCATATTTTTAAAAAATAACTTTATAATTCGCCACACTATGCAGGATAGTATAACGCGTACTTACTTTTTTAACAATAATAAAAACCTTTAAACTCCCTTCTCTTTCATCAACTACACACCTATGAAAAAATCTGGTTTATTTTTAGTCGGCTTATTGGCGGTTGGTTCGTTACTCATGGTATGCGCCGCTTCCGCTGCAACCCAGCCTCCGGCTTCGCCGACCGGCGGACATTGGATGGGTCGTCCCGACCAGCAACCCGGCCGTAATGACAATCGTGGACGCGGAATTTTTGGAACCGTTTCCAACATCAGCGGTGACACGCTCAGTGTACAAAGCCGTGGTTTCGGTCCTAATTCGGTCACTACCACCTACAGCGTTGACGCCACGAACGCCACCGTGTTGAAAGATAACACTACTTCAACACTTAGCTCTGTCGCACTCAATGATACATTAATGGTGCGGGGCACCATTAATGGAACGAATATTGTCGCCACTGAGATTCGCGACGGCCTTCCTGCTGGTCGCGGTCAGGGTCGGTTTGGACAAAATGGCAATGCCGCTCGCCCGCCGGTTGCACAGATTCAAGGCAACGGTCAGCCAATCATTGGGGGCGCTGTCACTGGTATTAATGGCTCCACATTGACCGTGACAAATCAGGGAAATGTCACTTACACGGTCGACGCAACTAACGCTACAATCGTGAAGAATAACACCACATCGTCTTTGGCCAGCATCAGCCTTAACGATGACGTGCTTATTCAAGGCACCGTCAATGGCGCAAATGTCGTCGCCACTTCTGTGATCGATCACGCGATGCCAACAAAACCGAATTCTGCTCCTGCCGAAGCCACAAATGGGCGTGGCGCGGCCAAAGGATTCTTCGGCAGTATCTTCGGCGGCATCGGCGGCTTCTTCCAACATCTCTTCAAGTTCTTCTAGTCTCCACGCCATCCGGAGCTAGCAGTAAAAACCCTTGGCTAATCGCCGGGGGTTTTTGTATTCTTGATAAAAATGCCGAACGTGATAGTATAGGAAAATAGTATGATCACTTTTGAAAAGCCCACAACTTTTTTTTCTCGTTTCGATGTCGTTGGGTGTTTTGTTCGCTCTGACGCTCAATTTCTTTTTCTTGAACGTCACCAGGATAAGCCACAAGGCCTGACGTGGTGTTTGCCCGGCGGCAAAGTAGATGTTGGAGAAACTATCGATGAAGCGATGGAGAGAGAATTAGCCGAAGAAACGAATATCATTGCCCTGCCGTCCACATTAAGCTATTTTACGACTGGCTACGTGTACTATGCCCAATACGATTACATCTATCATATTTTTACCTTAGAATTAAAAAGAAAACCAAAAATTAAAATAAACCCATCCGAACATAGGCAATTTGCATGGGTCACGCCGAAGGAAGCGCTGGCAATGGATTTCATTCCCGATCTGGATGCCTGCATTAAATTGCTTTTCAAAGTATAATTTTTCTTGAAACAAACACTATGCGTTTTAGGATCTACGCCGCAGTCTATCTTATCTTGATCCGTGAGAATAAACTATTTCTTTTACGCCGGTTTAACACGGGTTGGATGGACGGTCATTTTACGATGCCTTCAGGGCATGTCGAGGCTGATGAAAAATTGACGGACGCCTTAATACGTGAAGCAAAGGAAGAGGCTGGAATAACCATTCATCCCGAAAATCTTACGATGGCACACGCCATGCTTCGAAAATCAGAGAACGAACAGGAAACAAGAGAGTATGTTGATTTTTTCTTTACAGCCAAGGACTGGGAGGGAGAGGCACACAACGGTGAACCACATAAATCCGATATTGCAGAGTGGTTTTCTCTTGATGCCCTACCAGAGACTTTGCTCCCGCATGTTCGTTTCGCCCTTCATGAAATCAATAAAAAAAATTATTTAAGCGAAGTTGGCTGGAATTAAAACTAACATGAAAAATATATACTCTGTCACAATTACATTTTTCTCGGTGTTTCTTTTTAGCGGTTTCTTTATTTTCGGCACGCCGGCGATTTCCGCCTCCTGCCCCCTCGCACCGGGAGCGTACAAGGCGAGTGACAGCCCAGCAGTTTATCAAGTGAATTCTTCCTGCACCAAACAAGCTTTTGCTGATCGAAACGCCTTTTTTGAACGCTTTTCTTCCTGGCACGATATCACGCATGTCAACGCTCAATCCTTGGAAGCAATCCCCGACGGAACGCCCTTTTTACTCGAAGCAACAAATACAAATTGTCCGCTCACGCCAGGTCAAGCCTACAAAAGTGCAGATGGTCCCGCAGTGTACCAAATAACAAGCCAGTGCACCAAGCAAGCTTTTGCGGATAAAGCGGCTTTTTTGCAGCATTTTTCTTCCTGGCACGATGTTCACCGCGTGGACAGTGCGTTATTGACGACCGTGACCGATGATGCAAATTTTTTAATACAAGACACCAAAGAAACGACTCCAGCCCCGGCAGCGGTTGTTGCAGTGCCACCGGTAACAAGCACACCAAACAACAAACCAAGTATTTCTCTTCCCCCTTTGCCACCAGAGGCGGCTCAATCTGCCACCAGTACGAATACCAGTACTAATGAAAATGCGACAAACAACACCACATGGAAACCGTCAATCGGGCAAACTATTCAAATTCAATATGAAGGGAAATTAGATGAAACTGTTCCGGCTGATATCTATGATATCGATGGTCTTGATAGCTCTGCCGCTTTAATTTCTAATTTGCACGCCAAAGGGCGACGCGTCTTTTGCTATATTGATGTTGGCACCTGGGAAAATTGGCGCGATGATAAAAAATCGTTTCCGGTGAGCGTTCTTGGCAAAAGCGATAGCGGTTGGAGCGGCGAACGTTGGCTCGACATTCGACAGCTGAACATAGTCCAACCAATTATGAAGAAGCGTTTTGAAATTGCCAAAGATAAGGGCTGTGATGGCATTGACCCGGATAACATGGATGGTTTCGATAATAAGACTGGTTTCTCAATCACGGCCGCAGACCAACTGAAATACAACGCGTGGATAGCAGAGGCGGTTCACCAATTAGGTATGAGTGTTGGTTTGAAAAATGATGAAACCCAGGTCGCCAGTTTACTCCCCGATTTTGACTGGTCTTTGATTGAAGATTGTTCCCTCTATGGCTGGTGCGCCAACATGAAACCGTTTGTTGCTGAGGGCAAACCGGTGTTTCAAATCGAGTATACCGATAGCCATATTGCCCTTACTAAATTTTGTCCGACAGCAAAAGCAGATCAGTTCACGGCCATTTTAAAACACCGCAGTTTAGACAGCTGGATTGAAACGTGCAACTAGTATGGTAGACGCGCTCGGCATCGATATCGGCGGCACAAAAATTCGGGCAGTTTTGCTGCGCCAGAAACGAATTTTAAAAGTAATGGAGATAAAAACGCCAGTGAGTTTAGAAAAATTTGTTGCAGCGCTTAAAAAAATACTGCTGTGGGCCGACGGTAAAAAGCTTCACGTTGGTATCGCCGTGCCTGGCGTCGTACAGGGCAGCTCGGCATTATTTTGCCCTAATATTGGTTACCTTAAAAATTTCAATTTCCGGACTGTCATCCCCAAAACGCTGCCGCTCTTTGTTGATCACGATGCTCGCTGTTTTCTTCGGTCTGAACATGCAGTCGGTGCCGCTCAGGGCCGTTCGCGTATCTTCGGGCTAATTTTGGGCACCGGCATCGGCCGTGCGTATCTGGACGAGGATGAGCCGGCTATTATTCAGGCTTTCGAAAAAGAAGAACTGTGGGAAAAAGAGTATATCCATTTGCGCAAAAAAGCCCCCAATCAAACTCTGGCCACTTTTTTAGCGGACCATGCACTCCCCCTTATCCACTCCTATAATGCTACCAACCTTCTGATCGGCGGCGGGGTATTGTTGCGTCCAAATTTTTTCACAAAATTGCGTCAAGAATTTAGAAAAGCAGATCCTAAGTTAGTAATTTTTCGCAGTCGTTTTAAAAAAAATGGGGTGGCGTATGGGGCGGCCACTGGGGCCTAGGGGCAACCTAATTTTAGCTTATTTTAGTCATTTTTTCTGATTTGACCTGTCCAAGTAGGTTTTTTAGTGTTATACTTTGAAAACGTATTAAAAATATTTTCAATTGGAGGCCTATGAAACGAGTTTTTTCTTTTATTTTAGGGGCGATCGTTTTGGCAAGTGTTATAATACTCGGTCTCACCTACCAACAGGCAACTGAGCAACGGAGCTCACTTGTTAACGATCTTGAACGAAGAACGGCTTTGCTTTCCGATAGTTTAAAAGAGTCAATTCGGCCTCTAGTTTTAACAACGGCCACCTCGAGTATGGTGGCCGAATTGAATAAGTTTGCCGGGCGCGAGGACTTGGTCGGTTTGGCAATTTATAACCCTCAGGGCGGCCTTTACGCTACGTCAACTGGGCTTAATGCTGCCCTTACGGCAGACCCGACGTTGGCTGAGCACGCCATGTATGATGATGAACGGAAAAATGACTTTCTCGCTAGCAAACAAGGGAATATTTCTATCACTGCCACCCCGATCAACCAAGGTGACAATATTATTGCTGCGCTCGTCGTCTACCAACATGCGGATTATATTGATGTGGCCATAAAACAAACATGGAATTCCAGTGTCTTGCGTCTTCTCATCATTTCACTTCTTTTTGCCGTCGCCCTTCTTTTAATTATTCGCTGGATTATTTACGAACCGATCGCCCACATGGCCGAGGCCATTCGACAGACACGAACGGGCACCGCCCCTAATACTTCGGCTTTGCTCAATAAGAGCCACGCCTTTTTTCGACCGATTGCCAATGAAATTTCAAAAATGTCGCAAAGTTTGGTTTTGGCGCGCAATGTCGCGAGTGAGGAAGCTCGTCTGCGACTGGAGAAACTGGATTCACCCTGGACAGCGGAACGTCTTAAAGAATTTTTTAAGGCATATTTTAAAGATCGTCAAATCGTGGTCATCTCCAACCGAGAACCTTATATCCATCGAAAAATAAAAAACGACATTGAGGTTCAAATCCCAGCAAGCGGTATGATCACCGCTTTAGAGCCGATTATGGAGTCATGCGGCGGTCTGTGGCTGGCCCAGGGCAGCGGCAACGCCGATCATGAGGTTGTTGATAAAAATGGTAAAATTCAAGTTCCTCCTGACGATCCCAAATATACTTTGAAACGCATCTGGCTGACGCCTGAGGAAGTGCAGGGTTTCTATGTTGGCTTTTCAAATGAAGCTCTTTGGCCACTATGCCATCTTTCATTTACACGCCCTATTTTCCGTGAAGAAGACTGGACCGAATATCGCAAGGTCAACGGCAAATTCGCCCAAGCACTTTTGAAAGAAATTAAACATTTTACGCGGCCGATAATTCTCATCCAAGATTATCACTTCGCTCTTCTGCCAGCTATGATTAAACATAGCCGTCCCGATGCTGAAATCGCTCTCTTCTGGCATATTCCGTGGCCTAATGTTGAAAGCTTCAGTATTTGCCCTTGGCGTAAGGAAATCTTGGAAGGCATGCTTGGCGCTGATGTGGTTGGTTTCCACACGCAACAATATTGTAATAATTTTCTCGAAACGGTGGGAAAAGAAATTGAATCACTAGTTGATCTGGAAAAATTTTCTGTTACTCACAATGGCCACATGGCTTTTATTAAACCATTCCCCATTAGCGTTGCTTTCCCAACGACGCCCGTCGAAACCTCTGAGGAGACACGGCCACCTCTGCTTGATTCTCTCGGAATAAAAACAAAGCACCTCGGAATTGGTGTCGACCGCATGGACTACACCAAAGGAATTATTGAGCGTCTGCGGGGAATTGAATTCTTTTTTAAAGCTTATCCGGAATATAAAGGGAAATTTACTTTTCTGCAGATTGCCCCGCCCAGTCGTGAAAAAGTGAAAAGATACCGCGAATTTGGTCAAGAAGTGGATGATGAAGCGGTTCGAATTAACCAAGAACTCGCTGAGGCCGGTTGGACACCGATCGTACTGCTGCGCGAGCATCACACCCACGAAGAAATCTATCCTCTCTATCGCGCGGCGGATCTTTGTCTTGTCACTTCCTTAAGCGACGGAATGAATTTGGTCGCCAAAGAATTCGTTTCCGCCAGAACTGACGAGGCCGGCGTTCTCGTTTTAAGCAAATTTACGGGTGCTTCGCGTGATCTTACCGACGCATTAATAATCAATCCCTATAGTGCCGAGGATACGGCTGAGGCGCTCCACAGTGCCTTGACCATGACAGCGGCTGAACAACATCGCCGAATGAAGAAAATGCGCGCGACTTTGAAAAATTACACTATTTATCGTTGGGCAGCAGAATTGCTTAAAGCAGTAACAAATTTAAGTTGAGTGAGAGAATTGGATGACGTGTTCATTGGAGTGGCAGCAACAGCATTTTTACGTATGTTTTTCGTTTAAAACACCATGAAACACACTAATACATTCATTGGAAACCTGGCGATATTCGGCGAAGCGAGCTTGTGGGGATTATTTCCGGTTATTACCACTATCTCCTTCTCCCACGTCTCGCCGGTCACCTCCCTTTTGATCACCATCCTCTTTGCCGCGCTTTTTCTTGGTTTGTGGCTTCTGGCCTCAGGGCGCTGGCGCGAACTCCTCATTAAGGCTGCCTGGCCGGATATTTTGGCTGCTGCCTTTTTTCTCGCTGTCCTCTACTATGGCTTTTATTTTCTGGGTTTAGCGCATACGACGCCGAACAATGCCGCGATTGTGGCATTACTGGAAGTGCTTTTTAGTTATTTACTCTTTAATATCTGGAGAAAGGAATATTTTTCGACTAATTCAATCCTCGGCGCTCTGCTTATGGTCATCGGTGCTGCCATAATTTTGTTGCCGAAAGTTTCCACTGTACACTCCGGAGATTTTCTCGTCATGGCAGCGGCAACATCGGCACCGTTTGGTAATTTATTTCAGCAACGAGCCAGAAAAAAAATCAGCAGTCTTACCCTTATTTTTGCTCGTTATTTTCTTGCTTTGCCTTTTTTATTTCTACTTAATTATTTTTTTGGCGGGCCGCCAAACTGGTCACAAATTTATATGGCACTGCCGGCTTTAGCCGTGACCGGCTGCGCTCTACTTGGTTTGGCAAAAATATTTTGGATTGAAGGCATCCATCGAATTCCAGTGACGCACGCAGTAGCTCTTTCCAGCATCTCCGTGCTGTTTACGCTGGCATTTTCCTATATTTTTTTACACCTGCCTATAACCCTTTCGCAACTTCTTGCTGGAATCCCCATTTTTATCGGCGTACTCCTTCTCACCAGAAAACAGACGGCAGCCATGCCGATAAAAATCTGACTTCCTGGCCTTTCTATTCGTTCTCCACCAAAATAATTTTATATTTTGATTCACGTTCGGCTATTTTAACACGAACAATTTCTCCTGTCCGGTGACCGAGCAAAGCCTGACCCAATGGTGACTGATGAGAAATAACGCCTCCGCCGGGATTCGTTTCTGAGGGGCCTAAAATATGAAAGATCTTTTGGCGGCCTTCCCGCTCCACCGTAACAATACTTCCCAACTGAATCACTTTCGATCCTTGGACTGGTTTAATGATGACGGCTCGATTGAGTAAACTCTCAAGGCGGAGAATTTCGTTGTTCAGTCCCCGCAAGCGGCCCTTCGCCAGTTGGTATTCGGCATTTTCAGAAAAATCTCCCAACTCCGCCAAGCGGGCTACTTCAGCAGCCAAAGCCGGCCGTCTTTTTTTGAGTCGATCGACCTTCTCGGCCATTTCAGAATATTTGAGCTCAGACACATTCGGGTCCTGAAGTTGGCTACTGAATTTTCCAGGTTTTCGATAGGGAACTTGCATAATTGTTTTTTCTCCCAGCTAGTATACTGTAAACTTAATTTTAAGACAATTCGGTTGACTTTTGTTTTTTCGTTTAAAAATCTATGGACTTTCTATTCAAAAAATGCTATGCTTTTTGGTATATTCTTAGTCTCACCACCTATGTTTTGGAGCGGAATTCTCGCGTGGCTGGCTCACTATAAATACGTTCTCATTTTTTTTCTTACGCTCGTCCAGGGACCGGTGGTGATGACAATGTCCGGGTTTTTACTACGGCTCGGCACGGTTGACTTCTTGCCCGTGTACATTGTTTTGATGGCGGCTGATCTCACTGGCGATTGTATTTGGTATGCAATTGGCTATTACTACGCCCGTCCTTTTGCCCGTAAATACGGCCATTTCATCGGCCTGACTGAAAATGCTTTGGCAAAAACTGAACACGTTTTTCAAAAATATCATAATCGCATTCTGTTTCTCTCAAAAATTACGATGGGCTTCGGGTTTGCCCTGGTAGTTTTAGTCACGGCAGGCATGACCCGAGTTCCTTTTAAAAAATACTTCGCTTTTAATGCTCTCGGGGAAATTATCTGGACTGGATTTCTTTTAGCCATTGGCTATTTCTATGGCAACGTCTATTTAACCATTAATAAGGATCTACGGTGGCTCTCCCTTGGTGTTTTTATCGTAATTTTGCTCGGTATTTTTTATGGTCTGAATCGCTTTTTGAAAATGCGTGAAATGCAGGACCAATTATGATTTCTATCATTATTCCGACGCTTAAAGAAGAAAAGATTATCGGACAAACCGTCGGACAATTTGCTGTTCTTGAGCTTCCCCACGAAGTTATTGTTTCTGATGGCGGCTCGACAGATAGCACTCAGGCTATCGCCGAAAAAAAGGGTGCGCGGGTCATTGTGTATCATGGTAGCGAGCGCCAAACCATTGCTGCCGGCAAAAACCTTGGTGCCAGGGAGGCGAAAGGAGACTATTTTATTTTTATTGATGCCGACGTCACCATACCGAACCCGACTGATTTTATGCGAAAAGCCGTGGCCAATTTCGAACGTAATCCGCGGCTCGTCGCTCTGACAACGGCGATTCGAGTTTTGCCTGACGTCGAAACTGCTGCTGACCGCTTCTTTTTTGGATTGATGACCCAATATCATCGTTTCATGAATAATGTTCTGCATCAAGGAGCAGCATCAGGCGAATTCCAAATGTTTCGAGCCAACGCTTTTAAAAAAATTGGCGGTTTTAACGAAAAAATTGTTGCCAGCGAAGATTTTGAAATTTTTTCTCGAATGGCAAAAATTGGCGATACCCGCATCGACACCTCCCTTTGTATCTTGCATCCTGGTCGGCGCCCTCACTCTATCGGTTGGCCTCGTCTATTTCTTCTCTGGTGTCTAAATGGCTTAGGTGTTGTCTTTTTTAAACGTTCTTTTGCCAAGAAATGGACGGTCATTCGTTGATTTTACCTTGATGATGCCAACAAAGCGTGCTATAATATAAACGTTCATAGTATTTATTTTTATTTATTAAAGTATGGTGTTCCATCTCTTCTCGACGCTTCCCGCTTATCGGGACTTCGGGCTTCTGGCCGTTCGTTTGGCCGCTGGCGCGATTTTTTTGGCTCATGGACTGCAGAAGAAAGCTATGTGGAAAATGGCTCCTTCTGAACAAATGCCAACAAATATGCTGGTTATCATGCGAATTCTTTCAATTGCCGAACCCCTCGGCGGTTTGGCCCTTTTATTCGGCTTTCTGACCCCTCTGGCAGCGCTTGGTCTCGGTATTATTATGATTGGCGCCATGTATCTTAAGATGTTCACCTGGAAGACGCCATTTATTGCCATGAATAAAATGGGTTGGGAATACGACCTCATTCTACTGTCAGTGATGCTTCTTTTAATTTTCAATGGAGCCGGAACGTGGGGATTGGATCGGATCTTTTTTGGATGGTAAAAAATGTATTTTAAACAAAAAACTGCCATTATGGCAGTTTTTTGTTTTTGCAACCTATGACAGCGGTTTCGTAATGATATGCAGGAAACGTTGGTAGAGCCAGCTTAGGCCAATTAATATGCCAAGTGACAGGGCGGTCGCAAAGCCAACGGGCCACAATTTATACAAAGGATCATACTGATAAAGCAATGGCCAGTGGATCATATACAGCTCAAATGAGATTGCGCCAATAAAAGAAAAAAATTTGAATTCGATTTTTTTTGCGACAAAAAGCAAAACAAGAGCAAGTGATGAACAGATACTGACCGACCATTCTTTTACCCAGCCTTGACCGACCGCCGTATATTGTAAAGTATAGGTCAATATAAGAAGGGCAAGTATACCAAAAAACCAACGCCAGACGCGGCTATCAAGAAATTGTCGGAGCTTTCCTATTTGTTGTATGAGCCAGGGTGGCTTATTAGCGAGTGCGGCCACAGCCATCCCCACCGGAAAACTTAAAAGGTGCAGCTGATACAAATTGGCGACACCGGGCGTGGCCGATAGCAGGCCGGAAATATCCTGCAGGGCAAACCAACGCGCCAGCACCAAAAGCACGAGCGCTGACAGAAACGGAAAACGTCGCGAAAATATGAGCGGAAATATAATATAATACGCTAATAACGGGGTAATAAACCAAAGCGGTGAATCAATATCCTTGTATAAGTCGGCGGTCGGAAAAAATCCCAATAAGTTTTTTATATTGAGAATCAAGGGAAAACTACGGTGAACAAAAAAATAATCCGTAAGAAGCAAAAGTAAAATAGTTACGGCTACCGGAATAAAAACTTTAAAAAATCGCTTGCGGTAAAACTGCCAACGGGTCAAGGGCTTTTTGAGTGCTGAGGCCACCAAACCGTAGCCGGACAGAACTAAAAATAGATCGACACCGACGCCAGAATAATTGGAAAGGGGTACGAGAAAACGATTATCACTGACTAAAAAATAGCCGATATGGCCAAAAATAACCATTAAAATCGCCAAACCTTTGAGTTCAACCGTAACGCTCGGCGGAAACAGCTTTCCCTCGCGGCGCACGCGCATAGAAGCCACCGCGGCGACAAGAAGCACGGCCACGACAATAGCAGTCTGAATAAATGGATTATTACTGAAGAGCGCCATAGAAAAAATTAGTCCAGAGAGTATAGCCTATATCGGAAGGGTGAAATAAATCAAGCGAGTAAAACTCATTTTCTTTTTCCGCCTGTTTATTAAAATTATACAGATCCAAAATTGTAACACTCTTGCCTTTGAGAGCCTCTAAAGAGGCTTCATTATAGCGACGGGTCTGCCAGCCAAAGTATAGTCGATAAGGCGGCAAAAAAAGAGCCCGGCTTCCGATTGTTGGGATCGTGACTAGATACACGTGCTGGGAATGAGACAAGGCGACGTCAGTAATTTGGCTTATTTCGCTTTGAAACTGGTCAAGCGGCGTCCGGTTTAAGATATCATTAACCCCGATAAAAATAGTAACAATATTGGCGCCTTTCAAATTTTCAAGTTCAGGCAGTTCTCGTGAAACGACATCGGCAGCGGTCGCTCCCGGTATACCAAAGTTATACAGTTCAACACTCTCCCCTTTCTGATTGGCGAGGCGTTGACTTAGTTGATTAGGGTAGGCCAGTTCCCGTTTACTGGCACCAACTCCCGCTGTTAAGCTGTCTCCGAGGGCGACGTACATTAGGCTCCCGGTCGCTGTTACAG